>SLLW01000167.1 GCA_007133875.1 Balneolales bacterium
CCATTGGGGAAGAATGGTTTGGCGGATCAAATCCGTTATCTCTTCTCTCTCTTCTTTGCTTAGAAGTGAGATGTTTTCATTTCCGGAAAAGGCGCGTTTGGTTCGGAGTTGCTGAATTGTCTCCACAGCCGATTCCGGTTCAAGTATGGATAGCAACAGGGGGGCATCGGCATTGTTTTTGCTCCAGGATGGATCCGGTTTCGTATTGTCCATATCCATTAACAGGGGAATGATTTTATGAGATTGCAGGGGCTCCGTCAAGGAATGGTAAAAGGAGTCTTGCCTGGCGGGGTTCAGCAATACAACTTCTGTAGGGGTACTTTCGATATGGTCAACGGCTTTTAATGGCTTGGCTGCTGACCAGTCTACCGCATCAGGTATAACAATTTTCCGACGGATACGGGACAGTTCGGATTTACTGAAACCGATCAGCCCGATAAACCAGGTATCATTGGAAGGTGTCACCGTATCTGTATTATGGGCGGCGTTTGAAATGGTCGTGTCTGCTTCAATGTGGCCGCTAACCGGAATATCATGGAACACCAAAGTAAACGTGCTTCCGTCACCGGGACTGCTTTCAAGCGAAATATCCCCGTTCAGCATCTCAGTGAGTCGCTTTGTGATAGCAAGCCCCAGGCCGGTTCCTTTGTATTTCGATTTCTCTTTTCCACCCTGCCGGAAGAAGTTTTTGAAGATCTCTTCATGGAATTCATCAGGGATTCCGATTCCCGTGTCGCTGACGGATATCACCAGATCAGTTACCGGATTATGGTCCGGATCGCCGGAATCCCTCCTCAAATTGCCTGTTGTTGATGCCGATAGGGTGATGCCTCCTGCCGGGGTGAATTTTACAGCGTTGTCAATCAGGTTCAGCAGTATTTGCTGCAGGCGTTTTTCGTCCATAATCAGCATACCCGGCAAGTTCTCATCGAAGATCAGATCAAAATTCAGATTTTTCTTTGCACAGTGATCTTCATGAAGACTTTTGCATTCATTCAGCATGTCACGTATGGTAAAGGGCTCAGGGGATAGCTCCATCCTGCCGGCTTCAATTTTTGAGAGGTCGAGGATGTCATTGATAAGATTCAGCAGCTGGTGTCCGCTGCTGTCGATGTATCCAAGATACTCTGTCAGTTCCGGATCGTCGACGAGGCTCTGTATGACCTCGGTGAATCCCAGTATGGCATTGAGCGGGGTCCGGATTTCGTGGCCCATGTTGGAGAGGAACTGTGATTTTAATAAATCCGCCTTTTCTGCATTGCGTTTTGCTTTTTCGAGTTGATGCTCGTTCTCCAACCGTGAAGTGATTTCGGTGGCAATTCCAAGGATGCAGTGAGAACCGTCGGGTGCGGTCATGGGTACCTTGATACACTCATACCATTGTTCCTCCCCGGTTTCGGGATGTGTGAAGGAGTATTCGGGAACGGTAACAGGCTCATTTTTCGTAATTACAGACCGGTCAGTTTTCAGAGCGACGGTGGCTTCCTGTCGGTTTACCATGAAATCGCTATCGGTTTTTCCCTTTATCTCTTCGGTTGTAACTCCATAAGTATCCGCTAACTTTTTATTTGCAAGCAGATATCGGCTGTGTTTGTCCTTGACAAAAATAATATTGGGGTTCAGATCAATGATCTGTTTCAGAAACGCCCGCTGATGCATGATTGAAGCTGATTCGGAAGTATCACTGCCTGAATGGACACGATCTTTACGTTCCGGTTCCGGATTTTTTTCCGTAGTAACGGCAGAACCATGCCCTGATCGATGGAGTTTAAGCAGCTCCAACCGTTCAGAAATCCAGTGTTCAAGCGATCCGGAATGGAGTTGGCTGTGGGTCAGGCAGCCATCTGCTCCGTTTTGAATCCAGGTGCTTATCAGTTCGGAACGCGACTCATCCGGCAAAATCACAAAAAGGAAAGCGGGTTCTTCGGGATTCTTGCTTTTGTGGAGGCCGGAATATTCCGATGGCGGTCTTGATGGATCCGGTTCCCAGAGCAGGATTCCTGAAAACGGAGAGGGCAGATCCAATACATTATGCAGGACAGAATCCGGGAGCGCCGCTTGAATGTTGTCCCGGATACCTGGCGTTGTGTGACAAAATATTGGCAGGGAATATTTGTTCATTTTGAATTTCTCGGGTAATTATATAAAGATAGATTGGATTTAAATTGGCTTATGCGAAAAAATGTCAATTCGAATACGATATATTTAAAACTTATTGTATTTGGCTGGCATTGCCCGTTTTTTTGATGGTACATGATGAACATATGTGGAAAAGGTTAATCGAACATAGAGAGCTGGTTTTTGCATTGCTGTGCGGAGCGCTGCTGCTCGGAGCATGGAGTTATGAATTATTTGCCCATGCTGATGCAGATCGCCCTATAGGGGTTTATCTATTATCGTACATTTTTGGCGGATATTTCGCTTTTTTTGAAATGATTCGAAGTTTGCGGCGCAAACAGTTTGATATTGATTTTCTGATGCTGATCGCCGCAGCCGGAGCGGCATCGCTTGGGGCATGGGCGGAAGGAGCCCTGCTGCTGTTTCTTTTCAGTCTGGGTCATGCCCTGGAACATTATGCTATGGGACGGGCCCGCAAAGCGATACAGGCGTTGTCCCAAATTGCGCCAACCCGGGCGGTTGTCAAACGGAACGGATCGGAAGAGACCGTTCCCGTTGAGGAACTTGAACCCGGCGAGGTGATCATTGTCCGTCCCGGTGAAAGGTTTCCGTCTGACGGATTTGTCACAGCCGGACGCAGCAGTGTCGATCAGTCTCCAATCACCGGGGAGAGTGTTCCTGTGGACAAAGAGCCGGTCACTGCC
>SLLW01000086.1 GCA_007133875.1 Balneolales bacterium
CAAAAACGCGGTGAAATTCCAGAAACCGAGTGCACCACCCCGTTCCGTTACTTCGGCGGTTACCGATGCAATGGCTACCGGACCGCCAAGATTTTCCCTGACGGAAATGGTTCCCGTCAGCAGTTGCCGAAACCCGTTTATGATACCAAAAAGCGTGTCATGAGCCTGATTCACGCCCTCCCTGATGGATCCAAAAAAACCAAAACTTACCGTTTCGTAACCAAAATATTCTTGCGGATCCACGATGGTGATACCGATGATCCGTCGGTCCGGATCGGGCTGGATGGTGAAATCCATTCGTTCGTTATCCCGACGAATGGTAAATACCATTTCATCTCCGCCGGTCTGAATTTTTTCGACCATTTGAACCCAATACCCGACTTCTTCCCCGTCAATGGCAACAATGTCATCACCTGCTTCCATGCCGGACTCATAGGCGGGTGTACTTTCCGAAACGGCACCAATTTTACTTGGCAATGCATTCTGTAATTCAATAAACTCAGGATTCCGGGCGAGATAATCGAGAAAATCCGATGGTGGCTGAATGGTGATCAGCTCACCGTCCCGTTCCACCGTAAAAGAAAGGGATTGGCTGGTGATTTCACTCATTGAAAAGAATTGTCCGCGCCGGATAAAATCTATCTCCTTTTCATTCACCGCAACAAGACGGTCTCCTGTCTCAAAACCAACCTCGGCGGCGGTTGAAGATTCCGGGATATACATTCCCTGGATATTTTCGGCCGGGATCTGGTTAACCCCATAGGAAAAGGTGATAACGGCAAAAATCACATAAGCCAGTATCATATTAAATATGACACCAGCAGAGATGACGATCATTCGCTGCCAGACCGGTTTGCTCCGGTATTCATACGCTTTGGGCTCGCTGGCGGAGAAACTGTCGTCCATGCTCTCATCCACCATACCGGAAATTTTCACGTATCCGCCAAGCGGGAGTGCGGAGATACAGTAATCGGTATCCCCTTTTTTAACTCCGAACAACCGGGGTGGAAATCCAATGGAAAAACGTTCAACCCGCATACCAAACAACTTGGCTGCAAGGAAATGGCCCAGCTCGTGAACCAGCACCAGGATAAATATAGCCGCCACAAATATGACGATTGTCTGCAATATGCCAAAAATTACTTCCATGAAAAAAACGTGTGTTAATCAAATGACTCGAGCGAAGGCTCTTGTTTCCCGGTCGACATCCTCAAGAGACGATACGGATAACGTGTCAGAATTGTTTATATGAGATAAGCTTTTAGCCACAATCTCGGAGATTTGAATATAAGAAATTTCCCGGTTTAGAAATCGCTCCACAGCAATTTCATTGGAAGCATTTAAAATCGCCGGAGAATAGGCATCCATCCTTGTCGACTGAAGTGCCAGTTCGAAACAGGGGAACTTTCGAAGATCAACCGGCTCAAAGGTCAGTTCCCGTGGGGATTCCCAATTCATCTGCCGGGATTCCAGCGGCCATCGATCGGGATACGACAAAGCATACTGTATCGGCAGTCTCATGTCCGGCAGCCCCATCTGTGATTTGATCGACCCGTCATTGAATAAAACCATCGAATGGATCACACTTTGGGGGTGAATAACGGCCTCTATCCGGTCAACAGAAATTCCAAAAAGCCAATGAGCTTCAATAATCTCCAGGCCCTTGTTCATCATGGTAGCCGAATCAATACTGATTTTCGAACCCATATCCCAGTTGGGGTGGTTCAATGCATCGTTTACCGTCGCCGATGCAATTTTATCCAGCGGCCATTTCAAAAACGGTCCGCCACTCGCCGTAATAATTAGCTTGTCAACAGTGTTAATCGTTTCGCCTGTAAGACATTGTAAAATAGCGCTGTGTTCTGAGTCGATTGGAATCAACCGATCATAATTCCCGTTCAAATATGGTGCCAGCAACGCTCCGCCCACAACGAGTGACTCCTTGTTGGCAAGTGCTACTTTTTTTCCTGACGACAGCGCTGTGACAGTTGGACGAAATCCTGAGAAACCGACCAGGCTGTTTACCACAGTGTCGACCTGATCTTCGCAGATCAGTGAGTCCATTGCCTCCTCACCAGACAAGAGCACGGTTTGTTTATGGGTGACCGCATCCCGCAGATCCTGAAAGTGCTCCTCATCACATATCAGTCCGTATGCCGGACGCAGTTCATTGATCTGATCGGCCAGTATTTTCCAATTCGATTTTGCCGTCAGCCCATACAGCTCAAACTTCTCCGGATGTGCCCTTACAATATCGAGCGTCTGAGTTCCAATGGATCCGGTTGATCCAAGTATAAGCAGTTGTTGGGTATTCAATGAAATGGATGTTGTGTTAGCAGATCGGGAGTTACGTCACGCTGCATGATTCCGCCGTTAAAATAGCACAAAATTGTCAGTACCCCAATGGAAATAGCCCCTGGCATGAAAAGAGTTCAATGGTGTAAAAAAATTAGGAGACCAAACACACGGTTTTTGTTGCTGCAGGTTTTCCTGATGATTGCTGAATGCTCCAGGCAGATCTATCGCAGGGCAATGACTGCCATCATCCGTCCGCTTGCAGAGCCATCCCGCCTGTATGAGTGCAGATCCCCTGTTTCTCGGTACGTACATCGTTCGTCCTGAATAATACGATCGGCCGGAATGCCGGTTTCCGCCAGGCTGTGTGTCACAAATCCCTTTAAATCGACATGCGGCTTAACTCCTGATCGCTCAACATAGCGATCGGGAAACTGCGTGGCTACTTCTTCACCCACTTCAAAAGCGGTACGTGAGATACAGGGACTTATATAGGCCTCCATTACATGTGGCTCGGCACCCATACG
>SLLW01000092.1 GCA_007133875.1 Balneolales bacterium
AGCTTTGCGTTAATAACACTTGAGCCTGTTTGTCAGAATGATACACCACGCTGTCTCTGATCATTTCTTTGACCTGTAATGTATCGGGAATCGTCGTGAAAGCACGAATGTTATTTTTTTCTGATGTAATGGCATGAAGTTCATAGCTATAACGCGGCCGGGGAATGAATTCTTCCCGTGAACTGTATCTACCTTTCCCCGATTCATATAGCGGATATGATTTGATACGGTTTCCGTTTAGATCCAGCTTATATATAGTGATTTCGGCATCACTAACGGCATAACGGTTAAAGTCGTACACTGCTTCAAACGGAGTGATTGCAGTCAGATGTAAACTTTTAAAAGGTTCCTCTGCAACAAGATATGCTTCAACAGACAATTCTCCCTCAAATTCATCCTGCTTGTAAATTTCACAAGAGACGGCATGAAATATGATCACAAGCAAGAGCAGATATTTGAGTTTTGATTGCATAAAATCAAAATTTTAGCGTATAGGAAATCGATGGTAAAATGGGTAATAAGGGCATTTCCTGCATGACGGGAGGGTTTTTATCAAAATCATACTGATAAAACCAGACATTGCGACGTGAGTACAGATTGATGACCTCGAGTTTGAGTTCCGATTCGGCGATACCAAAAAAGGTACCCTGTCTTATGGCAGAAAGGTCGACCCGGTGGTAATCGGGCATGCGTGAGGCATTAACTCTTCCGATAATCAGATGATTAACCTGGGAACCTTTGATGGGATTATTGGAAAAAACCGTCCGCCCCAGGGGTTTGGTATACGCCTGTCCGGATTTATAGGTAAAAGTGGACGACAAGCGCCATTTCTCACTTAACGTGACATTGAGAACAGCGGTCAGGTCATGGGTCCGGTCAAAATGTGGAGGAAAGTAGCGGTCCTGATTGATTCCGGGAAACCGTCGCCAGGTACGCCCGAAGGTATATCCGATAAATCCGCTGATCAACTCACTTTTTCGCTCCAACAAAGCCTCCACACCGTAAGCATATCCGTCACCGAAACGAAACAAGTCATAATAATCGAATCCGGCGATATTACCGAGCAATGGATCCGGCTGAAAAAGATCATTCATTGTGCGATAATACCCCTCAAGTTCGACTCCCCAGGTATCACCCAAGAGAAATTTCATTCCAAGAGAAAACTGATCACTGAAGGATGGCGACATGCTGCTATCTACCATATACCAAACATCAAATCCGGGGTGTGATTGATTGGAGTCCAAAACCAGAAACTGATAATAGCGTCCATAACCTGCTTGAAACCGCAGATTTTGTGTCAAAAAATAGTCTGCTGAAAACCGGGGACTCATTCTCAAAATATCGCCTCTGGAGAAATGGACCCCTCGAACCCCGACATTTATGCGCCATGAATCAGCGGGGCGCCACTCGTTCTGAACATAAAGAATCGTTTCCCATGATTGGGACCGAAACTCATTTGTCAGCAACCCATCAAACGAGTCGGAAAGAAAGTGAGTTATGCGTCCGCCCTGGATCCCGGCGCTCATTTCATGATTTGAGGCTGGAAACCAGACAAGATTCGCCTTCACGGTAAGTTCATCGATCTGATTCTTCCGCTCATATGGAGTGCCTCCATGATCCAGGGTTGGAGCGTTATAGTAATGCGAACCGGCCAACTGAACGCTGGCAATAAGATTTGAATTGGCAATATGAGTCCATGAGGTGCTGAACATTCGATTACCGTACCGAAAATTAAAATAAGAATGTTCCAAAAATGGCAGTGCCATATAGTCAGAACCGCTATAAAATGAAGCACTCAAACGGTTTTGATCACTGATTTTGTAATTGAGACTGGTGTTTATATCATAAAATGAAAATTTATCCGGTACCCCTTGTACTTCGTTGCGAAGCAAATTGAGAACGGGCTCAAGTGTGGATCGTCGAAAAGCTGCCATATACGAGCCGGAACCGTTGTGGAAGGGGCCTTCCACCATTGCGCGGGAGGAGAGCATGCCGAAACTTAATGATCCCCCATGCCGTTCACGATGTCCATCCTTACTGTTTATTCTGATGACCGATCCGAGTCTCCCCCCATATTTTGCCGGATACGTTCCCATGTGAAGTTGCACATCCCTGATGGCATCCGGGTTAAATGTTGAGAAAAATCCGAAAAAATGAGTCGGATTGTAAATAGTAGCGTTATCCAGTTGGATCAGGGTTTGATCCGGGCTTCCGCCCCGAATATGAAGTCCGCTGGAATAATCCGAAGCTGCCGCAATACCCGGCTTCAATTGAATAAATCGAAACACATCGTCCTGCAATACCCCGGTAGCGTCACCGATTTGATTCGTGGAGATGGATCTTCTTCCAATATTATTCTGTTCTTCCTTCTCTCTTTGTGAAGTTATGGTAACTTCGTCAAGCTCATAACCCGTCTGATTCAAATTGATATCAAGCCTTTTTTTTTCACCTTCTCCAATCGAAATTTCAAGTTCATGATTGACATAACTGAGATAGGAAACCTGAAGGGTATGAGTACCTGATTTTATCAGGAACAGCTGATAATATCCAAACGTGTTTGAAGATGTTCCATATTCACTGTCCCGAAGGTTTACATTGGTACCACTCAGCGGTTCCCCGGATTGATGATCTATTACATAACCATAGAGTAATGTTATCTCCGATGAGGTCGCTTCCTCTAAGACCCCTTCTGATGAGATCCTTTCCGCTGAGACCCCTTCCGCTGAAGAAGTTCGGGACCCGGTAAACAGCGAAATTTGCAGCGAGATTATGAGCGCGAGACAAGTATACAACATGATTCCCATGGTCTAACCCCC
>SLLW01000098.1 GCA_007133875.1 Balneolales bacterium
AGGATTCGGCCATCGTGACAGTCGATCTGGAACACACCTATCAGGCTGGTGATACGCTTGTGCTAAAAATTGACTTTGTGTCATCTCCTCCACAACGCGGGCTCTATTTTGTAAACCCAAGGGGGGAGGATACCGTAAAACCAACGCAGGTATGGACTTTGGGGCAACCGGAAGACAACAGTTTCTGGTTTCCAACGATTGATCACCCTGCTGAGAGAGCCACACAAGAGACCTGGATCTCTGTTCCACCACAATACGAAACCCTTTCCAACGGCCTGTTAAAAGAGAGTCGGATCAATGAAGGGGATTCACTCAGAACAGATTACTGGTCAATGAGTTACCCGCATACGCCATATTTGTTCGTGGTGGCGGCAGGGGAGTATGAGATTGTCGAAGATGTCCGTGATGATATTTTGTACCGGTATTATGTTGAGCCCCGGTATGTGGAAATGGTTGATAAAATCTATAACAATACGGCTGATATGATCCGCTTCTCTGAAGAGAAAACCGGTGTCCCGTATCCGTGGGATCCGGTCTATGCCCAGGCTCCGGTTCATGATTTTATTGCCCGCGGTATGGAAAACACCACAGCAACACTACTGTATGATGTGGTACAATTTGATGAACGTGCCGCGCAGGACCTCTGTTTTCAGGACCTGATTATGCACGAAATCATTCACCAATGGCTTGGAAATCTTGTGACAGCAAAAAATTGGGCTAACCTGCCGCTAAATGAGGGCTTTGCGAATTACTTTGAATCCGCATACCGGCTTCACAACAATGGCCGGGATCCGTATCTCTGGAAAATCCGGGACGACAGGCACGCATATTTTCAAGAGGCCCGGATGTTTCGCCGGCCTGTAATATTCGACCGATATTATGAGCCAGAAGATATGTACGATCGTCATACCTATCAGAAAGCAGGTCTGATTCTTGGAATGCTGCATGATTATCTTGGCGATGATGATTGGTGGGAGGGTGTACAGTTGTGGACCAACAGATACGCTTTTAGCGCTGTTGATATCGATGACCTGCAAATGGTCTTTGAAGAAGTCTCAGGTGAGGATCTGGAATGGTTTTTTACACAATGGTTTAAAGAGCCCGGACATCCTTTTCTGGATATTTCCAGGGAGATTTCGGGGAACCGGGCAGTATTATCTGTTAATCAGATTCAGAATACCGATCACCAGCCGGTTTATACGCTGCATCCGGAAATATTGGTCATCCTTGAGGATGGTTACGAACGGGAACAAATCGTAATTGAAGAGATTGAAGAAGAATATGTCTTTTCCTATGATGATAATATTTTGGATATCATCGTTGATCCTGACCGTATCCAGCTTGTTGAATATGTCATCGATGTGGATGATGAAACACTCATTAGCCGTACCGACAGTGATAATGTGATGGTCCGATCCGAGGCATTGGCTATGCTTGGAAGAGTGATACCGGATAATCCCGAGGTTAAGGATCTTGTGATAGAATTGGCACAAAATGATGAATTCTGGGGAATACGTTTCCAGGCGATGTTATTGTTGAATGATCATATGGAATACCTCATGGATTCCGAACTACAGGATATTATGACATGGGCAACCTACGAAAATGAGAATCATTACCGGGTCAGACGTGAAGCATTGCGGTTGGTACAGGGATTGCAACTGGATCAGGATGATGGCAGCCGTTTTGCAAAAGAGCACCTTGAATACATGAGAGCAGATACTAGCTATTTTGTTACTGCTGAGGCCATTATGTTATCAGCTGAACTGTTTCCGGATGAAGCGTCAGAGTTTGCAGGCCCGTTCGCCGGAATCGATTCTTATCAGGATGTGATAAAAGAAGCTGTTGCAGAGGCTCTGATTTTATCGGACAGCGAGAAATCACGTGATATTCTGATGATTCTTGCGAGTGAGCCTGGTGATAAATCGTACAGTTATACGGCTTTGTCTCATCTTATAGATCTCATTGTCGATTCTGAACCGGATATCCGGGAGGAATTATTACATCTATATTCAAACCGGCTCGAAGATCCATACCGTGACTACCGTATGCTTGCTTATCAGGCCATGATTGAATTGGGGGCTGTAGATCAGATTGAACGTCTGGAGAATCTCAAAACACGTGACAGATATGATTCTTCGGAACGGGAAGTGATCCAAAATACAATCCGGGCACTTGAGTACGAGAGGAATTATCTGGACTGATAGGAGGATTTTTATTCCCAGACTGTTTGAACCCGTAAATCAAAAAGTCGCATAATTATTATTATGTAAAGTCGTTGTTGTATTGAAATCGCGCAATTTTGTTCTGAACGATCCCCTTCTATTCCAAACAAATTCCAGGTTTAATCTGTAAAAATGAATTATACATAATCAGACAAACCAGGAATCCGATTCTCTTCTTTCGGTTGGCGAGGTATTTTCAAGGAGGTAGATCTGATGATATCCAACGGTTATGATCAGAATTCCGGATGATACAAGCAGCATCCATCCATAATCTGGCAGTACAAACCAGGCAGCGGGCAGATGAAATAATATAAACGTGATCAAAAAGAAGCTCAGCCCCACAAACATATACCCAAATCGATTATCCTGGCTGGTTCTGTACCCATATATGAGCATCCCAATGATAAGGGTACTCCCCTGGTAAATCGCAATAATCCATGTTTTAAGTAATATGGTTTCAATGATGAATGGATAAACCAGAATCAGCAACAATGGAAAAAATGTGAAAATTTTCGGGAACCGGGTCATTGCGGGTTTAAAATCTCGTATCAACGCAGCCGAAGCTGACAAAGCAAAGGAAACTGCA
>SLLW01000119.1 GCA_007133875.1 Balneolales bacterium
AAAGCTGTGGGTTTCCATGCCGTCGGCTTCCAGCCTCATTTCCAGATCGATGGGGTTGCGGGTGGCCCGGGTTGTTACAGGGGTATCAGCCTGGCTGTCGGAGTCGGCATTGGCCTGGTTATTCGTGGTGGCAGCCTGGCCTTTGGTGACGACAGCGGTCTGTTGTTCGTCCGGGACGGCGGTGGTTCCGATAAACTCCCCGCCGAGGGTTTTGGCGTTGTCGTTCATTTCCAGGACGGGGCTGGCGTCATTGGCCCTGACCCAGAAAGCCTGGAAGGGGGCAATGAGACCCTGATCCAGCGTGCCGGTGGTGCCGTTTGAAACCAGAAATTCACCTTCTCCGCCGTTGGCTGAAGAATCCCATACGTAGACCGTTTCATCCACATTGGTTTTGGTCCAGTCGCCTGCTGCGTACCAGTTGATCGTGGCGGTGGAAGGGTTGCCCACCAGGTTCCACCCGGTATTCATTTCCACGATATCGGTGTCGGTAATGTCACCTTCAGAACGGTCGGTGTAAGTGATGTTGAAGTTAAAGTTGCTTCCGCCGGTGGCGTGTTCCAGGCCGGTGGCGTGTTCCAGCCCGGTGGCAGTCATGGTAATGGGAAGCTCATCGCTGTAGTTGCTTTCGGTGGGTTCTCCCTGGCTGTCGACGATGCCGGCCCCGTCAAAAATGTAAAAGAAATGGCCGCGTCCGCCTCTGACATTGTCTGTGGCATCACCCGGGGTGCGCCATGCCATGTTGGTGGTGCCGATCTCTGTTTCATCGAACCACAGGAGGTTGGGCTGTTTGTCCGGGTAATCGGAGCCGTCGAACCCCTGGCTTTCAAAGCCACCCAGCAGGTCATTGTATTGTGTTTGGGCAGGAGAGGTGATCATCCGCCAGCCTTTGTTGCCGTCAATGGTGAGCTGCATGCGCAGGTCACCGTCCGTTTGGTTGACGTTATTGGCCACCAGGCTGCTTCCGGGAGGCATGATAAACAGTCCGTTGACAAGTTGCAGCTGACCGTTCACTGCGTGGCTTTGCTGTGCTGTTACATTGTCCGGGTTGTCAATCCGCAGGTCGTTGACGTTTTGCGGCAGCCCGTCGCCCGTTTCCTGGGCTGCACTGCCGTTATACACATAATTGGCTGCGTTGCTGTAGTTTCGAATGGCGGTCTGGATATTGCCTGCGTCGGCTGACTGTGTGATCCCTTCCGGGGATGCAATATGGAGGGTGCCGCCGGGTAGTAGTTCGAAAGAACCGGCCCCGTTTACCTTGTAATTATCTGAGGGTCCGCCGGTGGCAAGGGTGCCCGCACCATTGCCGGTGTCGTAAACCGTCAGCGTGACACCTTCATCCAAAGAAATGTTACCTGTCAGGGTGACGGTGTGGTTGCCGCCGATATAAATATTTTTATCGCCCTGGGGAGCCTGCGATGCCACCGGGCCGTCATGCCCGGTTACCGACCATGTATTTGGTTCGTTCCAGTTTCCCGTTTGCCTGCTGTAAAATGCATCCGGCGGGATGAGGATGCCGATGAAGTCGATGCCGGTGACGTGTCGGGTGTATGCATACCGATTGCTGAAAATCATCGATTGGGGGTTAAAACTAAACTGGTCACTAATGGGGGTAACATTGGCTTCTTCAGGTTGTCTTCTGGTTCCCAATCCGGATAATTGATAATAGCCTGCAGCATTTGTAGTGACAGGGCCACTTTCGTCGGACTCAAGGTTATCAATGGTAACATTGGAAATCGGGTTGCCATATTCGTCTGTGACCATGCCGCTTATGGTTCCATCGTCAATGCCGTCAGCTGAAAAATTCTGGCTTGTAAAATGGCTGTTAATGTTGGTCCGTGTTATGGATTCGGGGTTGAATAGGTAACCCGGATAAACAGGGGTAATAGTCACATCACTCCCCTCTGGTATCCCTTCAAAAAGGTAATCCCCATTCGCATCTGAATTAGTGGTCCGGCTGTAATCACCCGTTGCAACAAGCTTGACCCCGGGCAGGGGGGCATTTGTTCCGTTTTCTGTTATATTTCCGGATATTGAATAGGTGGTGACAGCGGTTGCTGAAAAATCCTGACCTTCAAAGTCCCTTGTGATTTTTTGCTGAATGCGCCGGTTCGCGGGGTTAAAGGAATAACCTCCTTTAAAGGGGTTAATTTGAATGGTTTCTGAGTTTTCAATAACATTGTCGAATGAATAAAACCCTTCACTGTCAGAAAAAACGATGGCATTATGACCACCCGTAGCTTTTACTTCTACCCTGGGCAGGGGTTCACCATCCTGGTCTGTAATTGTTCCTGATATGCTATGGGTGTTTGCTACCAAATTACCTTCAAAATAAAGTGGATCCGGGAAAACATCTCCCGGACTTGGATTAACACTCAGGGTTTTACTATCCGGGTTAAATGTATATCCAAACTTATCCGGAGCAATAATGTAATCGGTGCTCCCCTGAGAAAAACCGAAAAACTGAAAGAACCCCGCAGGGTTGGTCTGCGTTGTTCTGTCGTATCCGTCATCGCCCGTTGCGTGTAAAGTTACACCTGATATTGGATTTCCCTCATTATCCCGAACGTACCCAATTACAGAACTGGTCAGCCTCGAAGATGTAAAATCCTGCCCGTCTTTGTGATTTTGGATATTTCCAAGATAGATGGAGCCCGGATAAATTACATGCCGTTGATCCACCGGCGTAATGGTCACATTCGCACCGTCGGAGATTCCGGTGAACTCGTAATATCCGTTTCCATCGGTGGTGACTGTTTCGGAGATGTCGCCCGTGGCATACACGGTAATGTCTGCAAGTCCCGACC
>SLLW01000402.1 GCA_007133875.1 Balneolales bacterium
AGTCGCTCAAGCAGACGTTTCAGGAGATCCACGACGCCTGGGTGGAGCGAAATGCAGAAGCTGCAGTTTAAACCTTAGAGAGCAGATGAAATCCATTAATTATGAAGATTTGGCTTATATCCATTTTTGAAAACACTCCGCTTGATGACAATCAAAATACCCGGTTTAATGCGATCACAAACGAAGCATTAAGCAGGGGGCATGATGTTACATTTTGGGCGAGTACATTCAAGCACAATGTAAAAAAACAGCGTTACAGCGAAACAACTACCATTGATGTGAGTGAGAAGCTAAGGGTAAAGTACCTCTTGTCATCAGCATACAGGTCAAATATTTCATTCACCCGCATGCTGTCACACAAAAAACTGGCTTCTCTATACAGAAGAGAGCTTGAAAAGGTCGATGAACTGCCTGATGTGATCTATATTGCCTATCCGCCGATTTCACTGGTTTACGAGGTAACGAAATGGGCAGAAAAACACGAAATACCGGTAATTGTGGATATCATTGATCCCTGGCCGGATTCCTATAGAAGGAAGATGAAGTTTTTACCCAAAAAAGCTCAGGACGTTTTGCTCTCCACTACGTCAAAAAAAGTAAAATACATATTCAAAACGGCAAGCGCCGTTTGTGGCATTGCAGAGCAACGGCTGAGCTGGGCAAAAACCTACTTTTCGGATATCAGCAGAGTGGAGTATTTTTATCCTGCGGTATATCTTGAGGAGATGCAGGGTACACTGTCAGAAATCAGAGAAAAAGAGAAGGCGCAAGGTAAATTCAGCGTTATCTATGCAGGCAGCCTTGAAAGTTCTTACGACATTCCTACCATACTAAAAGCCGCTGAACTGCTTGAAAAAAAGGAGCCGGAAATTGAGTTTGTGATAGCAGGAAGGGGTCTTCAGAAGGATATCATTGAGAAATATGTAACCAAACACCGGAATGTCAGATATATTGGAAGGGTACCAAAGGATGAGCTGATGCGGGAATATGCGAGAGCAGACCTTGGACTTATTCAGCATCATAAAAATGCGACTCAGACCGTAACCTACAAGCTATTTGATCTGCTTGGTTCAGGACTGCCGGTTATGAACTCACTGGAAAGTGAATTGAATGACATTGTGCTGAAGAACAAGGTAGGGCTTTTCAATGAACCGGGTAATTATGAAAAATTGGCTGAAAATATCTCCTACTGTTTCAATAACAGGAATGAGCTGAAGAGAATGAAAGAAAGGGCAGTAGCGACAACCGCTGAACTGGGTGATGCCAAGAGCGTATATGGCAGGGTTGTGAATTTAATCGAAGAGCAACATGAATTTGATAGAGATTCATTATCAATAAATAACACTCCGGCAGTACATTCATGAGTTTCAGCGGCGGATGTTTATATTTATCCCCGGTATAAATGGAATCTCATATAAAAATTCGGAAGGCTGAAGATAGCGATAAATCGCAGATTTTACGGTTATTGAATAATGTGTTCAAAGAACAGCAACTTGTAAATATTGAAAGAGATAGCGACTATTGGAACTGGAAATTTAAGCAGAATCCCTTTGGAGAATCGATACTTACAGTAGCTGAAGCGGAAGGTGAAATTATCGGCTTTGACCATCTTTGGCCGTGGGAGTTTATTCTGAAAGATGAAATTTATAAAGCTGCCCAACCCTGTGATTTAGCGGTAAGGAAAGATTACAGGGGGAAGGGTATGTTTAAAAAGATGCGTTTATTCAGCATTCAATCAGCCAGAAGAGATGGTGTTCAGTTTCTTTTCAATTTCCCAAATAAAAATAGTTTGCAGGGTAATAAATCTTTAGGTGCAGTCTACCTTGGAGAGATATTGTGGCAGGTAAAGGTATTAAAGCCATTCAATGTTTTAAAAAGTTATTTTTCTGAAATCAAATCAGAAAGAGTTGAGATTCCACCTGAATACATGATTTCACCGGATGAGCTGAATACTTTGGAGTTAATAAGCAGCTGTGAAAATGAATTTATTTCCATCCGAAGGATAAAAGGTTTTTATCGCTGGAGATATAGTGACAAACCAAAGCGATCGTACGGAATGGTAACCGTCAAAAAAAAGAACAAGAGTGCAGCAGCATTTTTTACTCTGAATCAAAGGAATGGATGCCGTGATTTAGTATGGGTAGACTTCGTAGGCAGCAATGAATTAGCAGGGCCATTGGCTGACAGGATAATTGAAACCGGCCGTGATTTAAATGCCGATCTTATTTTATTAATGAATAATCACTGTTTTAATACTCAACGTTTATGGAAAAAAGGGTTTTTGAGAAAACGTGAAAAAAATATGGTCGTATTTCCTCTTACTGATAATCCACAAATAAAAATAGACAATTTTAAATACTGGAGCCTGATGGCTTCCTTGCATGATTCAATTTAGTCGAAGAGTAATTGACTTAGCCAAAGTAAAGTAGAAATGAAATTAATTATCAATGCGAGCTCAATTTTTAAGGGCGGGGCAGAACAGGTTGTACTCTCTTTTATTGAAGAGTGCAAAAAATTCAGATCTCACCAATATCATGTTGTATTGAGAGATAATATCTCGTCTCAGCTGGATGAGAACTCTTTTTCCGATAATTTTACATTCTACAGGCTGGATCGCCGACCGGGTTCAGGACTTGGCAGCTATTTGAAGACAATGAGATGGTTGTCAGGGCTGGAAGGGAAAATTAAACCGGACTGTGTTATCTCAACCGGCGGCCATGGATACTGGCGGCCCAAAGCTCCCCTGGTAAGTGGGTTCAATATACCGCACTTTATCTATCCTGAGTCGCCCTACTTCA
>SLLW01000173.1 GCA_007133875.1 Balneolales bacterium
CACGTCATATAGTGAGTCAATACCGGACCTCGGAGGAAAATCCGCCGGTTCTCGCCGTTGATAACACACCGGTTGAAATCGACACCGAAACAGGTGTACCAGAAAAAATCCGGTTTACCATCGGCAATAACGGAAACAGTAACCTCCACTGGAACGCCGAAATTCGGTATTCCGGGTCATCCAACGGTGCCATTGCATCGGTTGCAAAATCGGAACCCGAAGGCATCGAACCGTCATCTGCCAAAACCCCGAAACGTCCTGCCTCCGCATCCGGCATTCCTTACCTCGAAAACGCAAGTGAGCAATCCCGTTCGAGCCTCCAAAAACGTTCCGGGCTTGCGGCAACCCGGTTTTCCGATGGAATCGGATCCGGTACGCTCTACGAAACCGGTTTTGAGGAGGAGGATCATTTTGACATCGGCGACCATTTGATCGTAAACGGTTGGACTACCTTTCCGCGCGACAGCAGCAATACGTTCGCCATCTCCACCGATGATCCGGGCAGCGGGTCACAGTTTTTGCGTCTTACACACCATCATGAATTGGATCAGGAAATATTCACCGGTATCCAGGCACCTTTTCCCGGTGCACTCACATCACAGCCGTACGCCATTTCCATGGACTTGCGCCTGAGCAGTGACGACACGGAACACCCGTTCTTTCTGATTCTGGATGAGTCATCATCGCGAAGTAATTTAAAAACGATCCAATTTTACGAAGGCCATATTTTTGCCGGCATTGAAGAAGGCGGAACGTATAATTTTGATTACATCCCCAACCCGGACACACCCAATGCACCCAACTGGGAATCGGGAGAGTTTTTCAATTTTGAAGTCCGCATCAATCCGGTAACAGACCACATACAGTTCCTGGTCAACGGCACCTTTCTGGAAACACGGGTTCTTAACGATGCTACCCGGCCCGAAGAAATCCTGCTCACCCATTATAATTTGCCGACCGGCGATACCTTCGACATCGACAACTTCACCATCCGCTCCCTTTCAGAGGCAGATTTCCCCCGATTCCAGTTCCGGCAACCGATGGGAGCCGTTGGTCCAGGTGATAAGCGAGAATACACCCTCGAAGTAATCGCCGAAAGCATTCCAAGTGATGTGTACGAGTTTGAAATCGAAATACAGTCAAACGACCCGTTCCAGGAGCCTCAAACCATACCGGTACGTATGGATGTCGAAGCGACCACCACTTCTTCCGATCCGGAGGAGATCGCCGGAGCGTTTGAACTGCACCAGAATTACCCCAATCCGTTCAATCCCGCGACCAAAATTTCGTTCAACATCCCCGACCCATCACATGTGTCGCTGGAGGTCTACAATATTCAGGGCCAGAAAGTGACAACGCTGATTGACGGTCACCGGGATGCGGGCAGCCACAATGTAACTTTTGACGCATCCTCTTTTTCCAGTGGATTGTACCTCTATCGCCTCAGAGCCGGCGATTTTTCCGAAGTCCGCAAGATGATGTTGATGAAGTAAAGCGCCCGGCCGGCCGAAGTTCGCCAGATCAACATCATCCCACGCAAAAAGATGCGGCTGTTCCTGTGGATTAACTGTGGGATGATGGATTCCGTGCCCCCTGCACGGTTCCGCGGCGATCCATCTCTTCCATGACCCGGCTGATAACCTCGGGATGTTTCTTCCGCCCCCATTTCGGCGCAATCAGCATATGAGGCGGTGCGCTTCCGGAGAGGCGCGCCACGGCTATCCCACGAGGAAGCCGCTCCAGAAAATCACATATCAGATCTACCCACTCATCAAATCCGGGAAGCGGAAACGGGTCGGATTCGTACGCTTTGGCCAATGCCGTTCCCCTGACCACCTGCAGGTGGTGCACTTTGAGATATTCCAGCGGCAGATCAGATACGATGCCGGCTGTATCCAGCCACTCGTCCCTTGTCTCCCAGGGAAACCCGAGAATCAGATGCGCACCGGTGTGGATCCCCCGTCCGGAAAGGCGGTCAAAAGCATCCCGGATCGCAGCGTAATCATGGCCCCGGTTGATGCGGGCGAGGGTCTTGTCATACACCGACTCAATGCCGATCTCAACAGCGACGTAATGGTCACGGGCGATCGAAGCAAGCAGGTCGATCACCGGTTCGGGCAGACAGTCGGCGCGGGTCCCGAGAACCAGACCGGCTATCGATGGATGATTGAGTGCCTCGGAATATCGCTCCTTGAGGCGGTCCATCGTATCATAGGTGTTTGAATACGCCTGGAAATAGGCGAGAAACCGCTTGGCGCCATAGCGTTCGCGTTGCGAGGCGACCCCGTGATCGATCTGCTCCCGGATGGATGTTCTCCGGTTCAGGTATTTCGGAATGAAACTGCGGTTGTTGCAGTAGGTGCATCCGCCAAGCGCCACCGTTCCATCGATGTTGGGACAGGTAAAACCGCCATCCACCGAAACCTTATAGGTCACCGCCCCCATCTCGCGCCTGAGATAGCTGAAATAGTCGTAATACGGTTTTTCGGGTTTCATGGGTTACACTGAAAGTAAGAACAGCCGTGAACAAGTGCCAGACCGGATCGTGCACACAAATCATCTCATATTGCAAACATGTGCCGCCTTGAATGTTATATTCCAATCAGCCGACGATGAATTTCCGGGAGGTTACCTCAGGGGCTGAGCTCCCGAAGGTACATTTCCGGGATGAACCCACCCATCACATATCCAGGCTAAACCCGGCGTAGACCGCCCTGCCGGGTGCCGGCTCGTAATACCGGCCGAAGTTGGCGTTTATACTCACCGAACTGTTGTAGGTGGCATCAAAA
>SLLW01000319.1 GCA_007133875.1 Balneolales bacterium
CGAAAATGCCCGTGCCGATCCGGAGTTTCTCACAGTTATTGGCGCCATTGAAAATACCGCTATTGACTTTCACAGTGCCAAACTGACCGATTTTTCCCCGGGGTTTCTGCAAGCTCGGGTGGATCAGTCGAGGCACAATCATGAGATTCTGCATAGCTACAATCGCGGCCGGCTTGCCGGGCAGGCTGCTATTACTTATGATATGCTTGACTGGTATCTCGGCATGAAAGCTGAAGAAAAAGAGTGGATTTTCCACAACTACTACCTTCATCAGATGCAGGCTCCGCATACGACATCAGTGATGCTGCTGACCGATTACCACCAAATCGTCAATGAACGCAGCGCTGAAAACTACATAGCACGGCTGCAGGCATTTCAGACCAAGTTCGAACAAATCGGCGAAACAGTCAGGACCAGTGCCGCTCAGGGTGTTATTCCGCCCCGGTTTGTTTTTGATCATGTGATGAAAGATATGCGTGATTTCATTGATACTCCTCCGGACCAAAACATTCTGTACGAACATTTTGCAAATAACCTTGCGATGATGGCGGAGGATTACAATCCGGCGCCCGAAAATGAACGCAACGGAAATCATGACATTTCCATTGATTATAATGATGATGCCGATTGGGATGAGGATTCCCGGGAGCTGGAGCTGGTTTCTGCAGAAACCATCGACCGTCTGCTGACCGATGCCGCTGATGCCATCCGAAATCACGTCTACCCGGGTTACGAAACCCTGATAACCCTCTCAGATTCGCTCTACACCTATGCTCCCGAAGATATCGGAGTCTGGTCCCTTCCGGACGGTGACCGTTATTATGAGTTTATGACCCGGTATCACGCAACGTTCAACATCACACCAGAGGAGGTACATCAGATCGGGCTCGATGAAACAGCGCGCCTGGAATCAGAGATGTTTGCCATTTTTGAAGATTTCGGCATTACCGGGGGTACCATAGCGGAACGTTTTGAAGCGCTTGATGAGGACTCCGACCTGTTTTATCCGGATACAGAGGAGAGTTACCAACAGATCATTGATGACTATACAGCCAACATTGCCATTCTCGCTGAACAATCCCGCCCATTATTTCATACCACTCCCCGGGCTGATGTGGTTGTCCGCCGCGTGCCACCACATATGGAAGAAAGCGCCCCGTTTGCCTATTACGGAATTCCGGCAATGGACGGCAGCCGGCCGGGAGTATTCTATACCAATCTTGCCGATATCAGCAAGATTCCAAAATATACCATGATGAGCCTTACGGCACATGAAGCGATTCCGGGCCACCATTTCCAGATCGCTTTGCAGTTTGAAATTGACAATTTGCCGACGATACGGATTGCTACTCCGTTTACGGCACATATGGAAGGTTGGGCGCTGTATGCCGAATGGCTCATGGCGGAGGCGGGTGTTTATGACGACGATCCCCTCGGGAACCTCGGACGGCTTCAAATGGAGATGTTCCGGGCGGCACGGCTTGTAACCGATACGGGTATTCATCTCAAACAATGGTCACGTGATGAGGCGATTGCCTATATATACGACATCACCGGGTTACCCTATAATGATATGGTGACCGAAGTCGAGCGATACGCCGTTATGCCCGGCCAGGCGATCGCCTACAAACTCGGGATGATCCGATTCCAGGAACTGCGGCAACAGGCCGAAAAGGCGCTGGGTGACCGTTTTGATATCGCCGAATTTCACGATGTACTGCTCCTGAACGCCGCCATGCCGCTGGATGTACTGACCGGAGTGGTCGATGAATACATCGTACAGAAGAGTAGAAACTCCTATTAATACACTTCCAGGAACATCCGCTCGGACGGCCTGACCCGTTTTTTCAGATCCTCCCGGGTCCACTGCTCCGGCGGTTTGTCCGCGATATCATCCGACAGACGCAGGTAATCGCTGTATCCTTCCCCGGCAAGCGTTTGAAAAAGCCCAAGCTCCATCCCTTTCAAACCACAGACGTAAATCAGTGTATTCTCCTGTTCCAGAATCGGCCCCAGTTTCTTTTTAGCATCGATAATCTGGTATTGAATGTAGTGTTTGGAACCATCGGAACGGGTACCTTCCCTTGAGACGGATGTAAGGTAGTGGAAATGGTCATGCTGCCGGTCCAAGCCTTTGAAAAAGTCGTGATAAAGCAGATCGGTGCGGTAGGGGCATCCGAAAACCAGCGCCATCTTCCGGTTGTAGAACTGGCCGGTCATGTCACTTACCATGCCACGGAACGGAGCAATTCCGGTACCGGTAGCAAAGAAGACGTAGTTAAAGTCTGTGGCATTCTGCGGCAATACGAACCGCTTGCCGCTCGGGCCGGTCATCTTGACCGTATCCCCCGGATTCAGGTCACTCAAATAGTTTGAACAGAGCCCAAGAAACAGGCTCCGGGTCTCCATATCCTCTTCAATAACACGTTTAACGGTAATTGACAAAATCTTTCCCTCACCATCTTCACCCCGTGTGGGTGAGGAGATGGAGTAGAGACGAACTTTAGGCGGCTTGCCATCGCGTTCGGTAACTCCTTCAGGTATGACTCCCACACTCTGGCCGGAGCGAATCCTGCCCTCGAGTTCGGTGCCGCTTACATCAAAAGTGATATGGCGGATGATGTTCGGGCTGGTCTGCACGGTTGCAATCCGATTCTCCAGCACTGTTACCTCAACCGGATTCTTGGGCTTATAGGTGTTTACATCAACTTCCGGAAAAACAATTTCAGTCATGGTCGGTACTTTCCTGTTCAAATCATGGACATCGTTTCTAACCCAAAGGTACCA
>SLLW01000299.1 GCA_007133875.1 Balneolales bacterium
CCCAGTCCGAGATGAAGATCATTCAGGCCAATGTGTATCTCATCGATACCGTCGCGATGTTCAAGAATTTCATCCAGTCTGGTTAATGCCTGTGGTGTTTCCAGCAATAAACAGAGTTTGCACCTGCCGTTAATCTGTTTAATGACAGCTTCCACCTCCTCCGCAGTAGTGAACATGGGCAGCATAATAATATCTGCGCCTGCATCGATAACGGATTTTATTTCAACGGTAGTCCCCTCATGAACCGGATTTATGCGAACCATCAATTCCGTATCCGGTACAGCACTTCGTATCGCTGCCACGTGATCGATGGTATGCCTGGCCTTGTGGGTATCCAGATGCCCTTGCCTCTGATCCTTGCCGATATACTCCATATCCACAAATATCCGCCCTACCCCACAAGAGGCTGCGTGTATTGCGAGTTCCGGAATATTGGTAATGAATTTGTAAAGCAATGAAATTTCAGTTTTTTGACGTGAATTTTTCCTATGAGGAGCGGGTACTGTTGGAGTATCGCTTCCACTCTTCCCGATAGGCTCTCCAGTTTTTGGAGTCATCGCCATATATGCCCTTACGTGCCAGAACGACCCAGATGGTTAGCACCAATATTTTCATATCCCCCAATAATGTCCAGGTATTGGCATATTTGTTATCATAGACCAGCTGCTCTTCCCAGCTCAGGCTGCGCCGCCCTTTCACCTGCGCCAGGCCCGTTATTCCCGGCCTCACCTTGAACCGATCCTCAAACCAGTGGGGCACCACTTCCAATTGATCCGGTATGATGGGGCGCGGGCCTACCAGACTCATGTCACCAGTAACCACATTAATTAACTGGGGCAATTCATCCAGGCTTAATGCGCGCAGGATTCTGCCACTGGTCGTTATCCGGTCATCATCCCCGGAACTCACAACCTTCTCACTATTCTGATCGATGGATGCCGGCTCACGGTGTGACATCGACCGAAATTTAAAGACACGGAAAGGCTCTTTATTTCGGCCGATGCGCTCCTGCCGGAAGAAAACCGGTCCCGGTGAATCCATCTTGATCCAGGCGGCCAACACCAACAGCACCGGCGACAGCACGATTAATCCGGCCGAAGCTGTTACAATATCAAACAGACGTTTCATTCTTCAAGCCCCATATTTTCAAGTATAACCTTGTTCACCTTTTTTACATCATATTTTTCCTTTGCGGTCTGATGACTTTTTTCTCCCATCTTTGAAATCAACTCAGGCTTTTTTAAAAACCGTTCCATAGCCTGAGCGAGTGGCTGGCTCTTGCCCGGTGGCACAAGAAACCCGTTTTCCCCATCGATAACCGTTTCCCGGCAACCGGGTGCATCTGTGGTAATAATCGCCCTTCCGGTAGCCATCGCTTCCAGTACCGAACGAGGAGTACCTTCCCTGTAAGAGGGTAACACATAAACATGACACTCCTTCAAAAAGGGCGCAACATCGGGTGCCTGGCCCATTAATTCGACACTATCGCTCTGTTTCCAGGATTCATAATGATCCCTGGCAATAGCATGGGGAAGATTGGGGTCGTAAGGGCCAACAATCTGAAACCGGACCTTATCTCCGTATACTGACTTGAGCTTGTCAGCAGCTTCCACAAATTCGATGACCCCTTTATCTTGCAGCAAGCGGGCAATCATCAAAAAAGTTAACGGTCCCTTTTCAGGCAGGGGTTGTCTGGAAAATTGTTCCATATTCACACCGGACCCGTTGGTCATAACGACCCGGTCCTCGTCTCCGATGATATGTAAATCGCGAAAAAGTGTGATGTCATCCGGATTCTGAAAAAAAACCGTCTCACACCGTTTGAGCGCTTTTCGATACATGGTACAGGCAACTTTTCGAAGCATTTTCTGCTTTACACTTTCACCGGTAAACAGATATCCCATGCCGGTAATCATCGCATGGATGGATTTCACTCCGGCTTTTTCAGCGGCCGGGACGCCCAGAACTACAGGTTTAATCGTATAGGCGAAGACTTTATCGGGATTTATCTCCTTTATGATGCGGACAAGTTGCTTTCTGCTTTGCCAGGCACCAATGGGATTTATACTGGATCGGCTGAGATTGATTTTCCGGTATGGAATATCCAGTTTGTCAATATCTTGTAAAAAATCATATTCCGGAACCAATGCGGTAACCTTGTGACCCCTTTGTTTCATATCGGTGATTAAATCACCACGATTGGCAATAAGTGAACGGGTGTTACCGGCAATAAAAAGGATGTGAGACATTGGTTGTTGCATCGATTGTTTAGCTGCCACTGAAAAAGCAAAAATTCAGGGTCACCACATTTCGTAACGTAAGATTTGCTTTTTCAATTTGTTGTACTTCATTTCAAGCCGGAAGATACTATTGTTTTTAAAAGAATATGATTAGCATTTTCGAATTTTCTGTATGAATCAACCCGTTTCTGCCCGTTTTTGATTTCAAAATGTCCTTCAGTAACGCGACCGGCAAGTGTTCTTATAATAGTGACCCGTATCCAGATCCATCGCTTCCGAATTTCAAAATAAAGGGGTATAATAGCCACCAAACAGCAGTTGGTTTTTACCCGAGTGCCGGGGGATACGGCAGCCGCGGTTGGCATACAGCCAGTATGGTGTTTCAGGTGTTACGACTAGAATCAATGACCGACTCTTTAAATGTGCTTATCAGGAGCCACAACTTTTCCCAGCACAAAAAAAGTGAATCATTAAAGCCACATTACTGAAAAACGAAATACATAATCATTATTTTCTCAACATATGCTCAGTTTTATACAATCATTA
>SLLW01000117.1 GCA_007133875.1 Balneolales bacterium
AAGGGTTGTTTCTCCGTAGTCTCGTCAAGAATGCCCTGCAGCACTTCGTTTGCACATGTGGACTCCATTCTGGTGGATGCATCTTCAAACTCCGGTCGATCAGCGGCGAGTTCTGACGGATCTCCTTTGAGTACTTCGAGCCTGCATTTTTTTCTGTCAACAGACAGAACTACCGCCGGCACAAAGAAGAAAAGATCGGGCAAACCGACCGGATCGGGATGTCCGGACGTCAGTGTTTCCGTATCATTTTTCATATCGTACCCGAACCAGCCGAACATCCAGTCGGGGTGAGCCGACCGAAACGCTTTTAGCGCATCCCAGCTGTTTTCTTCTCGATCGTCGGATACCCGGGCCCGGATCATGGTGACCGGATGTGCGGCAATATATCCCCGGCCGGAGGCGGCATGTCCGTCCAGCTGTGAATCCAGGAATACCACCGGCCCTTCCCGGCGCTTCCATTCCAGATAGCGGCGGATCCACCGGTCCATTGCCCCGGGATTCTCAAAATCACGGCTGCACACCGATATGGTTTCCTTGTCGGAATCAGCTAACATGATGGAGCTCTTCGTTTTTTCGCTTTTCAAAATAGGTGGTGACTTCATTCCAGAATAACGCATCATGACCCAGTTTGTGCTCATCCAGCTGGCGGATGGGATACCACTCCCGGATTGAGTTACATGCCCAGGCTGTATCGGCTTTCAGAAAATCCTCCGGGGTATAGCGTCCCTGGGTCACAAAAATTCCGAGTTCCTTCAGAAAATCGATCAGAAGATGGCGGGTTATACCCGGCAGCAGGTCGCACGCTTCTGATGGTGTGTATACGTTGTCTCCGGATTTCCAGAAGATATTGGCAATGGTGGTCTCACTGACAAACCCGTCCCGGGTCAGCATCAGAGCATCATCGGCACCCTGTTCCATTGCTTCCCGGGCAGCGAGAATGTAGTTGATGCCGTTGGACCATTTCACCCCGGCCGGAAGCGCTGTATCAGGTATGCGGTGATACCGGCTGGTGATTAAACGGACGCCCGGACGGGATGTGTCCGACCTGACTGATGTCGATGTATCGGCCTGAATCCGGTCAACCGGTGATGATTCTGATTGCACATCCGTTGACGAACCGGTATGGGGTTTACCTAACTCAAAGCCGGTCACCAGGAACCGTGCAGAACGATTTCCCGGTCTGTAACCGGCCGTATCATCATCAGCCCACACCTGAACCCGCAATCTTGCCTGCATCCCGCCGGTGTTGTTGGCCTGAAGATACCGGTGCAACATTTCCAGGAAAGCATCGGCTGTCAGCAGTTCTTTGGGTATTTCCAGGCCAAGATAATCCATCCCCTGCTGCAAACGCTTAAGGTGTGCCCCCGGGTGAAGAAAACCGCCCTCATATGCACGAAGTGTATCAAAACAACCCTCTCCGTACATGGCCAGTCTCGATGACAGGGGCAGACCGATGTCATCGGCGGAGTGTAGTTCGCCATCCAGGATTACTTTCGAAAAGGAGTGCTGCGATTTCATGTTCAGGTCTTGTTAGATCATGTTCTGATGAAGAAACATAGCGTGATCACCAAAAATTCAGTCCCCGCCGCCGGTCTGTAACTGCTCCCGTGTCGACAATTCGTGCCAAACCGGTACCGTTTGCGTCCCGACATCCGTGGATCTGACCGCGCCTTCCTCATCCAGAACTATCGCGGTTGGTACCCCCGGCACACGAAGATCCTGATAAGCCTGGGTTCCATCCACCAATACAAACCGATCTTTATAGGGGCGATCGTGTGCCTTTGCAAATTCCGGTGCATCTTTCACATAGGCAGAGATGACCCGGAACTGGGGGTAGCTGTCGTGCCAATTGTAGAGGTCATAAAGAGAACCCAGGGAACGTCCCGACCAGGTTGCCCAGAAAAGGATAACGGTGGTTTGTCCGGGTTCGAACCGGAGAGTGTCCCCTTCCGGGTTCAAAAAAACAAACGATGACAGCGGAGTCTCCTCAAGCCGGTCAATAAACCGGTGCTCCTGTTTACTGACATAGCGAAAACTGGCTAAAGCAATGGCGACAAGACAGATAACCGCCACAATGAGCATAAAATGATTAAAGTATTTGGGATCAATTCGCATCCTTGTAAAATACGAAGCCAAACCACCCGAAGCCAAAGTATTTGGCCTCAATGGACAGATTCCCTTTATCGCAGTCTGACAGACATCATGGTCATTACATCAGGAAATCGGATCAGGGCGTCAGAACCATTCCCTCAGCCGGTGGAACCTCCACTTCCAGCGCACCTCTGCGAACACGGAACTGTTCACCGGTAATTTGATCGGTTATTCTGCGGGATAAACGCTCATACTGTGCTTCATCAAGTTGAAATGTATAAGCAGAATCCCCCCGATTCAGAATTACAATGGCAAAATCATCCGGTGTCTGACGCAAAAATGCCAGAACGCGGGCTTCATCATCAGCCCGCAGCAGTTCGAAACTGCCGGTTTGCAGTGCATCGCTGCCGGTCCGGATATCCGTAAGTTTTTGATACCAGGCGTAGTGGTCGTGATCAAACGCAACGGAATCGCGGGGACGACGGCGCGAATAGGGATGGTTGAGCTCATCGTCGAACTCCATATCCGGCCAGACCATCGGCTTGCGGTCATCGGGATCATCGGCACCCCACATACCCGCTTCGGTACCGTAATAGATCATCGGTGCCCCGGTATAGGTAAACTGAAACAGAGCGACCAGCCGGTGAATCTGCTGTTCGGCATCATCCGGTGCCCGCACATCATAAGTATTATCA
>SLLW01000085.1 GCA_007133875.1 Balneolales bacterium
GATTCGCATGGACTGATGCCTTGCGGACTTGGCGCAAGGGATACATTACGGCTTGAAGCGGGACTCGCACTGTATGGAAATGATCTTACCGAAAAAACGACTCCGTTGCATGCCGGCCTGGGATGGCTGGTTTCGTGGGATAAAGGTGATTTTGTTGGAAAGGATGCTATCCTGAAACAGAAAAATGAGGGAGTCGATCGTAAACTGTTCGGTTTGGTGATGAATGATGCCAAACGAATTCCGAGGCCCGGATATCAAATCGTATCCGAAAACGGGGATATTCTTGGGGAAGTGACCAGCGGGGGGATGTCTATCATGAAGGAGAGAGGAATCGCCATGGGGTATCTTCCGGAAAACCGGGTATCGATCGGAGATCCGGTATTTGTCCGAATCAGGAATAAGGATTATCCATCCACAATCGTAAAACGTCCATTTTATAAAAGTCCGTCATGAAACCAAATATTGATGTGTTTATCAACGCGATAGCATTCAGAGAAGACGATGTTCGTGATGCTACTGTTGTGGTGTTGGATGTTTTACGTGCTTGCTCCACGATACAGACAGCATTGGAAAACGGTGCGAATGGTGTCATTCCCGTTTCGGATTCCGAAGATCCGGGAAAGTATACCCGGCTGCTGGATCCCGAAAAAATTCTGTTGTGCGGAGAAAAAAATGGAAGAAAAGTGGAAGGGTTTCATCTTGGCAATTCACCTTTTGAGTACACCAAAGAGATTGTGAATGGCAAAACCCTCATCTTTAAAACTTCGAGCGGTACGCGGGCTATCACAAAAAGTACGGTTGCAAAAAAGACAATCATTGGTAGTTTTCTGAATATTTCCGCTGTTGTTGAAATGCTTTTGGAGAGGAACGATCCCAGAACCATGCTGGTCTGTGCCGGATGGCGTAACAGATTGTCCCTTGAGGATCTTTTATGTGCCGGGGCCATTACGTATCAGATTTATGGCCGAAAACTGCCGGAGGATGCTACCGATGGTGCCAAACTGGCTTACGGACTTTATGAGAAGTATCGAAAAAATGTAGATGCTCCGATAAAAACCTCTAGTCATGCCAAGCGTCTGCGCGATATGGGGTTTGAGAAGGACCTTGAATATTGTACCCGTATTGATCTCTACTCATCCGTCCCGGTTATGCGCGATGGATTGATTACCCTAAAACATACATGACAAAAAAGACTAAAAATAACGACCCGTTTTTTACATTCGAGCGCAAAATGGAGATGCTCGGCATCGTGATTATGGCCATTGCAGTAACTTTTGCGGTCAGCATTATCACGTACCGAAGTGAAGATCTTGCCATCATAAAAAGTGTGGATTTCCGGACACTCCTCGATTTCGGTCAGGGCCCTGCATTGCGAATACAGAACGGACTGGGTCCGCTTGGTGCATACGTGTCTCATTTTTTCGTACACACACTTTTCGGCTATCTTTCGATAATTCTGGTAGCGGTCATATTCATGTACGGATGGAATATATTCCGTCATAATGAAATGTTGGCCAATCATTTAAAAGCGCTGTACGCTGTATTTGTGATGATGCTTGTAGCATCCGTGATGGGATGGGTTCACAATGAGTTTGATGCCGTTTCTGCAGATTGGGCCGGAAGCTCCGGACTGGCGATTGCACACATCCTCAGAGCGCTCACAGGGCAGTACGGACCGGTGATCATATTGGGAAGCCTCAGCATGATCGCACTTATTCTGCTCGTGAATAAGGATGTACAAACAGCAATTGACCGGATTAAGTCACTGAAAACATGGTTTTCAACAACCCGAAAAGAAAAAGGCAAAGAAGAACGTCATGAGAGTGACACATCCGCTGATAGCGCGGTTTCTTCCCGTGTAACGGCATCAAACGACATATCGGCAAATTCGAATGGCGATGGGCAGGTACCGGAAGTTGATTCTGGTATTCCGGGGATCAAAGATGAAGCGGACCGCAAGAAAAAGTAAGAAAAAATGGTTTTATCATCCCGGGAACGTGAACAGGCACGTAAAAAGAAAGAAGAAGCCGACACTGTGGAGGGGCAGCCTCCGAGGGCATCACTGGAAAAGAATCATCCCAATGAGGAAGCGGATGGGAATATTTCCAGCAATGTTGGTGATTCCGACGATTCTGACATGGACATTACCGTTTATAAAGGAACACCAGAAGAAGAGGCCGGAAAGCGTAAGCTGGAAAGTGAACGGAAAAAACAAGTCGAAAAACCCCAGATAAAATACAAGTTTCCGACACTGGATCTGCTTGATAAAGCTCCAAACGAGGGTAATGAAGTAGACTATGAGGAGATCAACCGAAACAAAATGATCATCCTCGACAAACTGAATCGTCACGGAATCGATATTACCGCCATTGAGGCTGTTGTAGGTCCGACGGTCACCCTGTATGAACTTCAGCCGGCTCCGGATGTCAAAATCAGCAAAATTGAAAGTTATGCCAATGATCTGAAAATGGCGATGGCCACCAAAGGCCTGCGAATCATAGCCCCGATTCCCGGAAAGTCTGCCGTCGGGATTGAAGTCCCCAACCAGCAGCGGGAGATCGTTTATATCCGGTCGCTTATAAATACCCGAAAATTCGCCGAAACAACCATGGCTCTTCCTGTGGCATTCGGCCGGACCATTGAAAACGAAGTGTTCATGGTGGACCTTGCCCGACTTCCCCACCTGTTGATGGCGGGTGCAACCGGTTCCGGTAAAACCGTTGGTATCAACACCATCATTACCTGTCTGTTATACAAGTGCCA
>SLLW01000426.1 GCA_007133875.1 Balneolales bacterium
AAAGGAGATGCATTCTATTTTATTGCGAACTACCACTCACTGACATCGGTACAGGATGGTACGGAGCTCCGCCAGTACACGTTTGATGTAGCTCTGGATTATCTGGCGTTGGGTATGGACCCCCAAAAGTGCACTTTTTTTGCACAAAGTGATGTTCCGCAGGTGCTGGAGCTGGCATGGATACTTGGGACACTCACTCCCGTCAGCATGATGGAGAAAGGGGTCTCTTATAAGGACAAAGTGGCGCAGGGATTGCAGCCTAACATCGGACTATTCACCTATCCGGTTCTGCAGGCAGCTGATATCCTGATTTATCACTCTGATATTGTACCGGTGGGAGCAGATCAGAAACAGAACATCGAGATTTCGCGTGATCTTGCGGCACGCTTCAACCGGATCTACAACGGCGACTATCTCCGAATACCCGAACCTTTTATTGTAGAATCGGTCGCTACTGTTCCGGGAGTTGACGGAAGAAAAATGAGTAAATCGTACAACAATACCATCGATATATTCGATTCCGGGAAATCGTTGAAAAAGAAAGTGATGTCCGTGAAAACCGATTCAACACCCATGGAAGAGCCCAAAGATCCGGATGTATGTAATGTCTTTGCACTTATCAGGCTTTTTGCCCCCGACAACAGGAAAATGGAGATCCGGGAAAAATATCAGGCCGGAGGATTCGGATACGGCGATGCCAAAAAGGAACTTCTGGGGCTGATTTCCGATTATTTTGCTGAGGCACGTGAACGACGAGAGGAACTTGTCAAACAACCCGACACCGTATGGGATATGCTGCGTGATGGAGGCAAGAAAGCGCGGCAGCGTGCAGAAACGGTTATGCAAGGAGTTCGTGATGCCACCGGAATTGTCCGCCATTTTTCAACATCAGATTGACGAAAACATATAAAAACACCCATGGTTCTTATCATCGACAATTACGACTCTTTTACGTATAACCTTGTTCATCTTGTTGCAAGGCATAGTGATAAATACCTTGTCGTAAGAAATGACAAAATTGATATTGACGAAATTCGGGAACGGAATCCCGATAAAATCATGATTTCTCCCGGACCGGGCCGGCCTGAGAATGCAGGTGTAACCGAGGAAGTGATTCGGGAGTTTGGTGACCATATCCCCATATTAGGGGTGTGTCTCGGCCACCAGGCCATTGGCCATGCATACGGTGCTGAAGTTGTTTCTGCTCCGTCCCTGATGCACGGAAAAACCTCACTTATTCAGCACGACGAATCTTCTCTGTACAAGAATGTCCCTCAGAGATTCACGGCAACACGCTATCATTCTCTGGTTCTCGATGAAAATACCATCCCTGAAGATTTTGCGATTACGTCACGATCGGAAGAAGGGGTTGTAATGGGAATTCGTCATAAGGAGTGGCCACTCGAAGGGATTCAGTTCCATCCGGAAAGCATCCTGACGGTAGAAGGACCACGGTTGATTGAAAACTGGATGTTACGATCCTGAAGATTTAAACCATCACATTAACGGCACCGTACCATGAGTAATTTTACGGAAATTTTACATCAGCTTTCTGAACGGCAAGACCTGTTGCCGGAACAGGCTGAATATGCCATGCGGGAGATTATTGCCGGCAATGTCAATGACTCCCGGATTGCCGCCTTCCTGTTTGGTATGAGGTGCAAAGGAGAAACCACTGAGGAGCTGACAGCCCTGGTCAAAGTCATGCGTGAAGCTTCCGTGCGAGTGGAGGCAGACCTTGAACATGCGGTCGATTTGTGCGGAACCGGTGGTGATCGCTCGGGGACTTTCAATATTTCTACGGCAGCCATGTTTGTTGCTGCGGGCGCAGAAGTGCCGATTCTTAAGCATGGTAATGCCGGCGTGTCCAGCAAGAGCGGAAGTTTTGATGTATTGCGAAGCCTTGGCGTCACACCAGATCTCAAAAAAGAACATGTAGAACAGTGTTTTCAAGATACCCGAATGGCGTTCATGTTTGCACCGCTTTTCCATCCCGCTATGGCCCGGGTGATGCCAGTACGGAAAGAACTGGGTGTGAGAACTTTTTTCAATATTATGGGGCCCATGTTAAATCCGGCAGGAGTGACACGCCAGATCATTGGAGCATACGATGATGAAACCGCACATAAAATCATACAAATTCTCGCTAATCTCGGTGCCGATTTCGCTTATACCGTTCATGCCGACGATGGAATGGACGAATTTTCTACAACTTCTGTATCCAATGTTCACCAGTTGACCGATGGAAACATCAAGGAGAACAATCGCTTCGACCCCAGATCTTTAGGGTACACCTTGACATCCCATGAGAAGCTTAAAGGGGGATCACCGGAAGATAATGCGCTCATAATCCGGGCTATTTTAGATGATGAAGCTCCCCGGGCGCATCGGGAAATTGTTTTGTTGAATGCAACATTTGCAATCCATGCATCCGGACTCATGGAGGATATCCAGGAAGCGTCTTTGGCCGCTGAGGAGAGTCTGGCATCAGGTGAGGCCAGAAATGCGTTGACAAGGTTTGCACAATGTACTTCCGATTTAAAAGCATCATCAGCCTGAACCCCTGAATTCCTTTTTCATTTAAAGCACGATACCGTGGCATCTATACTAGAAAAAATTGTAGCACAAACCCGTGAGGACATCAGCGGTCGAAAGAAAAAAATTTCTGCCGATGCCTTTAACTCCTTTGCCGAATATGTCAGGCCACGGCGCGATTTCAGAAAAGCACTGAATCAGACTGATCAAGTTTCGGTCA
>SLLW01000422.1 GCA_007133875.1 Balneolales bacterium
TATTTTTGTTATTGATGATGATCCGGATGATCACATGGAAGGTATCAGCATGGAAATCAGGGAATTTGTGGATGAAGACCTGCTTTCCCTGCTGGAAGACAGCCTCTCCATACCCATCCACCGGGGGGACAATCCTCCGAATATTGCAGCACTGATGGGTGGAAGTGGAAAAGTATCCATTGGGCACGGCTCCGCTGAATTGGCTGAACAAATCGGTGTCTCCGTTGTTATGAGCCCCCTTATACTGCGCGAAACAATTGTGCCGAACGACCGGTGTGCCGATAATGCATGCACGTTTAATGACCTGTTTGTGCGCTTAAGCAATCAGGATATGACGACCAATGAAATCGATTTTAACGCTCGTCATGCTCATGCACCGGCACATGAAGGATCAGGATCCTATATCATTGGACAGGACGATGGTTTTACCCTGTTTACCAAGCAGATACAGGAGCTGGAGGAGGGCCGGTTTGTAATTGTGGTGTCTATGTTTTCGGGTCTCGTAACAAGTGAAGGAATTGCCGAACCCCATCTGGGATCGTCAATGATAGACAATGCCGGTTTTGACCATTTGATTCCCAATGGTACAGCACATGGTTACGCCGACGGTAACGATTTCGCGGAGCTGGCCGACTGGCCGGAAGATCCGGAGGATAAAATTGCCCGAAATACCTCACGTGAAACAGCGCAAACCCTGTTACATCTTTCTAATTAGGTCAGCCAGGCACACGGCATAAGTCAGCCAGGCACACGGAATGAGTCAGACAGGTTCACGGCATTCACGAACGTATCTGACACTTTTTACACGATCCTGCCTGATGCCTTACGCTCTGCACGAATGAACACGACTCCAATTGAGGATACTATGACGATTTCACGATTATGCTGTTACCTGTCAGGAGCTTTGCTTCTGCTATTGTCTGCCCCGAATTCCCATGCTATTGCCGGTGGATCCGATTCCGGCAATTCCGGAGATCCGGCCATTGAAGTACAGAATTCCCATCTGAATCCCGGTTGGTACTTCGACCCGTATTTTCTCGGAGTCGAGTTCATGAATGACCTGACAACCCTGTATATGTCACGCATTCAGGAAGGTGAACCGGGAACCATATGGGCGGCAGGTGGCGGTGAGACCCTTTCGGGATCCTTTATCGGCCTGTTGTTCCGCTATCAGGAGGGCGAATGGGAAACCGTTTTAACCTTTGACCTGATTTCCGAACATATTGTGACAAACGTGCCTATGTATGCGACGGATAATGGCCCGGTCTGGTATTCAAACGGCTACCAACTGTACCGATACGAAGGCATCGCGAGCAATATCTACACCCCGGACAGCCCGGATCTCCCCGAACCTGCTGATGATGATCAGGACTGGATCATGGATATGACCGTTGCATCAAATGGCGATGTCTGGTATCTGCTCAATCACTCACGGTTGGTCTCCTTTGACGGCCAATCCGAATGGACGGTCTATGATTCTACCAACAGCATTATGCCCGCTCCCACACCCGGAGATGCCAATACCGCCAATTTGCCGAATAATCTGCTGGCGTGGGGAGGAGCCAACCTGTGGATTTCCACGCTGCAACCCGATGGTGGCCTGATACGAAAAAGAGGATCTGTCTGGGAACGATATACCACCGCCGATTCCGAGCTTCCCGGCGACTATGTCACCTCCATTGTTGCCCAGACGATAGACAGTGTATGGGTGGGTACTATGCCGACCGAAGACCATCCGGAAAGTGGCGGCCTGGCCAACATCAACCGGAAACTTTTCGAAGATGTTTATGAATGGGAAGTTTATACAACCGGCGACGGACTTCCGGACAACTCCGTGAGGATTCATGCAACGGAAGTCGGAGGATATCTCTGGGCATCTTTCGGAGCAGAATCCGATCCGGAATCGCTCCCACATTCCGGGTTTCTTGCCGAATTTGATGGAGAAAACTGGGCCACGATCGCCGCAGATGATGAATTCTACTCCTTTTTAGGGTGGATGACCATAGATGAAAGCAACAACAAGTGGCTTGCCGGAAACTTCCATGTGCTCAACGGTGGTGTTGGAAGACTGAACGAGAACGCCATAACATTCACCAATGTACCGGATGAAGGACAATACTACTATACCGGTGACACGTTCTCCGTGCAATGGGACGCCGGCAGAAAAATTAAAGAGGTGGATCTATTGTATTCCCTGAACGGGAGCAGCTGGAACCCGGTGGAAGAAGGCCTGAAAGCCGATACCTTTCATTATCAATACACCATTCCGGATAAAATCAACCAACAAATCCAGTTGAGGATCCGAGATGCCCATAACACTTCGGTAAGGGATACCAGTGGATTTTTCAAGGTCCTGAACCTGGATGCCATCCGCTACCACCTGCGTCAATCACAACCGGATGGAGGATACAAACTGTTTGATCCGTTGGTTCACGGATGGAGTATCCGCAACCAGGAACAGTACATGTGGCTTGATGAGGATTGGGAGGATATTACCTATCCATCGGCACTGCAACTGCCTCCTTTATCTGCCGTTCCGGAGGATTTCCCCAGCTGGGACCACCTGGTTCAGGCGTTCGGGGAAGATGAAGTAACCACGACCTGGCCACTGCTCGGAACCATGCCCAAAGTAGCAGCAATCTCCATGTGGAGAATCCTGAAACGCAACGGCTTTATGGGTGTCTGCCATGGATTTGCCGTCACAAGCCTGCTGGCATTTTCGGACGGAATCGAAGGGTTGGAA
>SLLW01000146.1 GCA_007133875.1 Balneolales bacterium
AGTACTGTCGGCATCCTTCCACCCACAGACATTGCGGGAAAATTCGATCAATGCACACTGCATGCCCAGGCATATTCCGAAGAAGGGGATTCCCTGCTCTCTGGCATATTGGATGGCAACCAGTTTGCCCTCGACACCTCTGGCACCGAAACCGGGCGCGACGAGAATTCCCGAGACCCCTTTGAGTTGCTCATTTACTCTCTCTTTGTCCAGATGATCAGATGAGATCCAGACAATATCCACTTCACAGTTATTCACAGCACCGGCGTGCTTGAAAGATTCAACGATTGAGAGATAAGCATCCTGGTGATCCACATATTTGCCCACAAGGGCAATTTTAATAAGATGGTCGGGCTGGCTGACCGATTCGACAAAACGACTCCATTTGGTTAGATCCGGCTTGCCGGCTTTGATGTGCAGTTTCTTGATAACCCGCATATCCAGCTTCTCCTCTTTCATCAACAGAGGAACTTCGTAAATCGATTTGGCATCGAGTGATGCGATCACATCTTCATTGGCAACATTGCAGAATTGGGCAATTTTGCGACGAATGGAGTGATCCAACGGCACCTCGGCACGACAGACAAGAATATCGGGCTGCATTCCCAGCTCATAGATGGTTTTCACCGAGTGCTGGGTGGGTTTCGTCTTGAGCTCGCCGGCAGCTTTTAAATATGGGACCAGGGTCAGGTGAATGGAAGTGGTGTTATTGCGGCCGACATCATAACGCAGCTGCCGCATTGCCTCGATATAGGGAAGGCCTTCGATATCACCTACGGTTCCGCCAATTTCCACAATGATGATATCGTATCTTCCCGATTCGCCAATGGCTTTTACCCGTGACTTGATCTCATCGGTAATATGCGGGATAACCTGCACCGTTTGTCCCAGATACGCCCCTTTCCGTTCCTTATTGATCACATCGTAATAGATACGGCCGGTGGTTACGTTATTTTCCTGCGATGTGGGGACTCCGAGGAACCGTTCGTAATGCCCCAGATCGAGATCGGTTTCGGCACCATCATCGGTCACATAAACTTCCCCGTGCTCGTAGGGGTTCATGGTACCGGGATCGACGTTAATATAGGGATCCAGTTTTTGAATCGTGACCCGTAGGCCACGGGCAGCGAGAAGAAGTCCAAGGGATGAACAAATTATTCCCTTCCCGAGAGAAGACGTAACTCCCCCGGTTACAAAAATATATTTCGGCTCCATTTGTGGCGTGCAGGCTAAGTGAAAGGTTGCAGAAAAATAGGAGTATTCACTGCTGGTTTCAACCCGGATTTTGTTCTTTTTTTACCTGCCCTATCAATTCTTGTCGAAAATGCTTCGTTTGATCGCGCCTTTCACCAAATTATCAATGCTTTTACGCTCTGTAACCGTCTCATAGCAGAGCCATACACCGGTCATCACATTCAAACTTCCAAGCAGGCTCAGTGTACTTGTTATCCAGACTTCGCGGACATCTCCTTTTACTACTAAAAACACCGAAAACAGGCCCAGAGCAATCATGAGCAGCGAAACACTCAAATGCAGCCGGTTGATACCGCTTAGGCTCCTCTTCTGATGAGGCACCCTTCCCTGAATCGTGAGTTCCCGTGTCTTGCGACGTCGATACAGTGAGTCTTTTCCCGTTTCTGATTTTCTGATCATTGGGCTCTGCCTGACTATGGTTATCTTGTCTGCAAATGTACCACTATAATTTCTATAACTTCAAAATCAACAAAATAAATCCATGGATTCCGGGGATTTTATATACGGCCGCAACGCAGTGATGGAGTTTTTGGGCTTGAAGCCTGAAAACGTCACAAAATTGTACATCAGACAAAATCTACAGGGAAAAGTGGCTTACGATCTGGAGCAACTTGCCTCGGCGGGGCGTATCCCCGTCCAGCGGGTACCCGGGAAAAAACTGGCCGACCTGGTTGGACCGGTAAATGACCAGGGTGTGGTTGCGGCGATCAGTGAAGCGGGATATGTGGAGCTTGAGGAGTGGCTTCCAACGGTGGATATTTCCACCAATCCGGTCATCCTGGCACTGGACGAGATCGACGATCCGCACAATTTCGGAGCGATGATCCGCAGTGCCGCCGCATCCGGAGTAACGGCCGTACTGGTACCGAAACACCGTCAGGCTCCGCTGACCGGAGCGGTAATGAAATCATCAGCCGGAGCGGTTTTGCGTGTACCTGTGATCCGGGTGGGCAATATGAACCAAACCCTGCAGAAGCTAAAGGATGAGGGGTTCTGGATATGCGGAACCGACATGGCGGCAAAGCAGACATTGTGGCAGCAGGAATACGACATGCCGCTGGTCGTCCTGATCGGAAACGAGGAGAAGGGGATCCGGAAAAAGACGAAGGAACACTGTGATATATTGGTCAGCATACCGATGGTGAGCGGAATGGAATCCCTAAACGCCTCGGTAAGTGCCTCTCTGATCTGCTATGAAATTTTAAGACAGCGGCAAACGGAACCAGAATGACCGCGGGCTCTTCCCCTCTCTGTCAACCCCGCGGTTGGCATCGATGTACTTCAGGGCAAGACTTGCAAATATCAGGCTGTAACCACCCGGTTTAAGAATTCCCTGTTCCGGTGACATGCGGTTGCGGATCGAGATGTCGCTGGTAAAGGTTTCCACCAGTTTTTCATTAAAAGCTGCTTCCGAGACAAAAAAGCGGAAAAGCATGCCGCCGGCATCGTCAGAAACGCGAATATCGATGGGTGTTCCTTTACC
>SLLW01000424.1 GCA_007133875.1 Balneolales bacterium
GGATGTAGCCGGATTGGAAGAAGCCAAGGAGGAGGTTGAAGAGGTCGTCGCATTTCTAAAAGATCCCCAGAAGTTTACAAGGCTTGGAGGTAATATTCCGAAAGGGGTATTGCTGGTGGGGCCTCCGGGTACCGGTAAAACCATGCTCGGCAAGGCTACAGCTGGTGAAGCAAATGTTCCGTTCTTCAGCCTGAGCGGATCCGATTTTGTTGAAATGTTTGTTGGAGTCGGAGCGTCACGGGTTCGGGATCTTTTCAAGGAGGCAAAAGAAAAAGCCCCGTGTATCATCTTTATCGATGAAATCGATGCAATCGGACGCAGTCGCGGAAAGAACCAGATGACCGGCTCCAATGATGAACGTGAAAATACGCTGAACCAGCTGCTATCCGAAATGGATGGGTTTAATACCAACAAAGGGGTAATCATTATGGCAGCGACAAACCGCCCCGATGTTCTGGATTCGGCATTGATGAGGCCCGGTCGTTTTGATCGTCAGATTCTTATCGATAAACCAGATCTGAAAGGCCGTGTTGCGGTATTGAAAGTCCACACAAAAAAACTTACCGTTTCTGAAAATGTCGACCTTCATCTTCTTGCTTCCCAGACCCCGGGTTTTGCCGGTGCAGAACTGGCCAATATGTGCAACGAGGCAGCTCTCATGGCATCCCGCAGGAATAAAGAAGAGATCGAAATGATCGATTTCCAGGATGCAATTGAACGGGTCGTGGCAGGCCTTGAAAAAAGAAACAAAATCATAAGTCCGGGGGAACGGGAAATAATCGCCTATCACGAGGCGGGACACGCAATTGTGGGTTGGTATCTGGAACACACCGACCCGGTGTTGAAAGTGAGTATCGTCCCGCGTGGATTCGCCGCTCTTGGTTACACACTCCAGACCCCGTTGGAAGACCGGTTTCTGATGACAACCCAGGAGTTGGATGAGAAAATATGTGCACTGCTTGGTGGACGGGTATCAGAGGAGTTGATATTCGGGAAAATATCAACCGGGGCTCAGAATGACCTGGAAAGGGTTTCCAAATTGGCATATGCGATGGTAACCGAGTATGGTATGAGTGAAGAGCTGGGAAGCATTTCGTATCACGACTCGGCTGCTGATGAGTCCGGATTCGGGTTTTCAAAGAAGTATTCCGATCACACTGCCGAAATGATTGACGCCGCCGTTCAGACGATAATCAGGCGCAATTATGATCTTACCCGCAGTTTGTTGATTGAGAAGCAAGACAAGCTTATTTCATTGTCAAAAGCACTGCTTGAAAAAGAAATTCTCGGTGCTCATGATTTGATTGAGCTGCTCGGAGAACGGCCACTTGGCAAATACCCTGTTACGATGCCGGCACCTTTGGAAACATATAACAGAAACATTCCGGATCAGGCAGGGAGTGAGAAAAAAATGCTTTAATGATATCAGTAAAGTATTTATTTCCCTGAGGAACCGTTTATATTTGTTTGTTGTTCTCCTATCTCTGACATGCAAACTGCTTCATGATATACGATTGTGATATTTGTTACACGAAAAGAACATTTTACAGCTGCTCACCGGTTGCATAACCCGGAGAAGAGCGATGTGTGGAATCGGGAAACGTTCGGGCCGTGTAACCATCCGAACTGGCATGGACACAACTACATCATTGAAGTAACCGTTGCCGGTGAACCCGATCCGGATACCGGGTATGTTGTAGATCTGGGCAAACTGAAAAAGGTGATTGAATCACGCATTATCAAGCAATGTGATCACAAAAACCTTAATCTCGACGTTGATTATCTAAAGGGGGTTATTCCTTCAGCGGAGAATCTCGCCCGAACTTTTTTCTTTGAACTCAAAGAGGATATTAGGAAAATCACATATAAAGGAGATCTCCATTCGGTAAGAGTTTACGAAACCGAACGGAATATCGCTGAGTATCGTGATATTTAACAATCGATTTTCTTAACGCAATGATTACCACAAATCTTAAACGATTTTACGATCCCACGTTCACCTTGTCCGACACGTATAAAAACACGCTGCCGGATTTGCAGAACGGCCCTGCATCCCTGATTGAGGGAGCCAATGTTCCTATCCAGCAGGTTGGGATTTCCAATTTCAAACTGCCGCTAAAGTTTCAAAGCCGTGATGGTGATGCGCATACTCTGGAAACTTCTGTTGATGGATATGTAAGTCTGGATGCCGGTAAGAAAGGGATCAATATGAGCCGGATTATCCGGACTTTTTATGAGTTCAAGGAAGAGGTGATCTCTCAGGAAGTGATGGAGTACGTTTTGCGGGCTTATCGCGAGAACCTGGATAGCAATGACAGTTATCTGCGTCTGCACGTAAACTATCCAATGATTCAGAAAAGCCTGCGCTCTGATCTTGAAGGATACCAGTATTATCCTCTCTCATTTGAAGGCCATATGGATGGCAATGGAGTGATGAGGAAGTTCATGCATATCACGTTTGAGTACAGCAGTGCTTGCCCATGCTCGTTTGAGCTTGCCGAACATGCACGTGAAACCAGGGATGTTGCAGCGATTTCTCACAGTCAGCGCAGCGTAGCCAATGTGACCATCGAGTGTACCGAATACCTCGCTCCGGAGGAGTTGATTGAGACGATGCGCAATGCGCTGATGACCGAAACACAGGTCATGGTCAAGCGTGAGGATGAACAGGCATTTGCCGAGCTTAACGGAGCCTTTCAAAAGTTTGTAGAGGACGCTGCACGTCTGGTTTATGAGGAGTTGAACCAGCGCAATGATGTCAGTGACTTTGTCGTCCGCTGCTCACACATGGAAAGTCTGCACAGCCATGATGCTGTCAGCCGGATTTGCAAGGGAGTACGCGGTGGATTACGATAATCCTATGCCCTGGCATTGGCCTTCTCTTTTTTCCCGGTCTTCTGCTTTTCCTTATCCTCTAAGCCAAGAGCTTCTCTGACCAGAAGCTCCTGCTCTGCGGCATGCAATTGTGCCGATCCGGTTGCAGGGGAGGCCGAGGCAACCCGGCCCGCATACGTGAGTCTCTGTTTGCCCGTCTTCAACGTCTCTAACCGGGGTTGCATAAATTGCCAGGCACCCATGTTCTTCGGTTCTTCCTGACACCACACAATCTCTTTTACATTTTTAAACTTCTTCAAAACCCGGGTTGCGTCCTGATCCGGAAACGGATACAATTGTTCGATCCGGACGATCGAAGCATCCTCAACATTCTCCTTTTCCCGCATATCGAGCAGATCATAATAGACCTTTCCGGAGCAGAGAATAAGTCTTTTCACTTCGGATGCTTTATTGATATCGGGGTCCGGGATCAGCTCATGGAACCGGTCTTCCGCAAGTTCTTCAATAGAGGCAACTACTTTGGGATGCCGAAGCAGGCTCTTCGGGGTCATAATCACCAGAGGTTTATTATCAGTGCGCAAGGCCTGACGGCGAAGTATATGATAATACTGTGATGGTGTTGTGCAATTGACCACCTGTAAATTGGTATCAGCACAGAGTTGCAAAAACCGCTCCAGCCGTGCCGAAGAGTGCTCCGGGCCCTGGCCTTCAAAACCGTGTGGAAGCAGCATCACAATGCCGCTGGATTGCCTCCATTTGCTTTCACTTGCAGCTATATATTGATCGATTATGATTTGCGCCCCATTGTTGAAATCGCCGAACTGTGCTTCCCAGAGAACCAGTGCGTGAGGCCTCAGACTGCTGTAACCGAATTCAAATCCCACGACGGCAAACTCACTCAGCAGACTGTTGTAGATATCAAAACGCGCCTGATTTTCATCCAGGTTGTTCAGCGGTACAAAGGTCTGTTGCTTTTCGGTACCGTGCAGTACCGCATGGCGATGTGAAAACGTCCCGCGCTCCGAATCCTGTCCGGTCAGTCGCACCGGTCGGCCATTGGTAAGCAGGCTTCCGAATGCAAGTGCCTCGGCAAAACCCCAGTCAATTTTTTTCTGATTGTTTTCGACGATCTCATTTCGTTTAGCCAGAATTCGTAAAAGCTTTGGATTGCCATCGAAATCCGGCGGCAGGGTATTCAGCTTTCGGCCAATCTCCTTGAGTTTATTGATATCGAACGGTGTCTCCGGCAGATTTGCAGACCACTCCTTTTGTGATAAATCCTGTCGTTTGATCTGCTTGTTGGTGAACTTACCGTTACTTTTTGCTTTTTTCGCATCCTTGAAAGCAGCCTCCAGAAGCTCATCAAATTCGTCAAAGATCTGTTGTGTCTCTTTTTGGGTTAATTCGTTACGCTGGACCAGTTCGTCGGTGTAACGCTTCCGGACACTCGGATGATTGTGAATCTCTTTGTATAGTCCGGGCTGGGTGAAGGCCGGTTCGTCGCCTTCGTTATGGCCATGCTTCCGGTAACAGATGAGATCAATGACCACATCTTTGGCGAACCGTTGCCGGTAATCAAGGGCAAGCTTTATACTTTGAATGGCGGCTTCCGGCTCATCGCCATTTACGTGAAAAATCGGAGCCAGGATCATTTTCGCCAGATCAGAGGCATATTCTGTAGACCTCCCGTCTTTGGGAAGTGTCGTAAATCCGATCTGGTTATTGATAATGAGGTGAATGGATCCCCCTGTGGAAAAACCCCTCAGTTGTGACATATTGAGCGTTTCGGCCACAACACCCTGACCGGCAATCGCTGCATCACCGTGTATCAGAAGTGGAATCACCTTTTTTCCCGCATTATCCTCATATTTTTCATCCTGAAGTGCCCTGGCAGCACCCTCGACAACCGGATTAACCGACTCGAGATGGCTGGGGTTCGGCATTAGCATCAAATTGATTTCATGTCCGTTTTTTGCCTTATGGACGGATTTTGAGCCAAGATGATACTTTACATCACCGGTACCCATGGCTGATTCGGGATCAATGTTCCCTTCAAATTCTGCAAACACCTTCTTGTACGATTTGTCCATGGTATTGACAAGTACGTTAAGGCGCCCGCGATGAGCCATACCCAGCACGATATCTGTGACATCATAGGAAGCCGCACGTTCGAGCAGATAGTCCAGCATGGGTATCAAGGTGTCCGCACCTTCCAGAGAAAACCGCTTGTGACCGATATATTTTTTGTGGAGAAATTCCTCAAATGCACTGGCCTGATTAAGCTTGTGCAGAATTTGCCGTTTCTCTTCTTTGCTGAGGCCCGGGTCATTCATGGTCGATTCCATAGTGTCACGCAGCCATGCACGCTCATCAATATCCAGTATATGGGTGTACTCCGCTCCGATGTGTCCGCAATAGGTGTTTCGCAGGGTATCAATGATGTTTCGCAGCGTAGTAACCTCATTGGAGCCCCCCAGCTTTCCGGGATAAAATTTACGGTCCAGATCCCACATGGTCAGTCCGTAATAGTGGAAATCAAGCTCCGGATTGTATCCGGTCCCGAATTTGAGCGGATTGAGCTCGGCCATGACATGTCCGTGGCGCCGGTAACGATCAATCAGTCGGCTGACAGATACCGCCTTTTTGTCAGACTCCAATTTGTCGGATCCACCCCCGAGCGACCCGACATATTGATCGGTACCAAATGGTATCGGTTCGTACGGAATATTCAGTTCTTTGAAAATGGATTCGTAAAAATCGGTAGGTCCTGCGAGATACTCCTGAATGCGTGCGAGAAACGATCCCGATTCAGCCCCCTGGATGATGCGATGGTCATAGGTGCAGGTAACATTCATCACACGGCTGATGCCAAGATGACTGAGCAAATCCTGGGACATGGATTGGAATTCGGCAGGATAGTTCATAGCGCCGGTTGCAATAATAGCGCCCTGACCTTTCATCAGCCGCGGCATGGAGGAGACGGTTCCGATGGTACCCGGATTGGTAATGGAAATAGTGGTCCCTTCATAGTCCTCAATTTCGAGGGCATTGTTGCGTGCTTTGTTAATCAGTTCGTGAAACGCATCCAGGAACTCCTTGAAGTTCATTTTTTCCACACCCTTGATATTGGGTACGACCAGGTTACGGGATCCGTCCTTGTTAGGCAGGTCAATGGCAATACCAAGGTTGACATGTTTTGGTGCCACGCGAACCGGTTTTTTCTCTTTTACGTCAAAATGGTGGTTAAGCTGTGGGAAGTCCCTGAGGGCGTTAACGATAGCCCAGGCTATAAAATGGGTAAGGGTCGCTTTGGGCTGGAGTCGCTTCTCCAGGTAACTGTTAATAACCCGGCGGTCCTCCATCAGCATTTTTACCGGAATAACCCGCAGGGATGTCGCCGTCGGGACCTCAAGGCTCGATTCCATGTTGGAGGCAATCTTTCCTGCAACACCTTTGAGCGTTTTGTACTCATAGCGCTGCTCCTCCTCCGGCTGTTCACTTGCATCTGCTTTTTCGTCTTTTTTTGCCTCAGATTCCACTCCTTTCGCTTTGGAAGGATCCGCCTCTTTTTCCTCAGCGGGCTGATCCGCCTGTTTTCTGCTTTTTGTTTTCTCTTCGGAAGGAGGAGCGTCGGTTTTTTCCGGAGTTGACGATTTCCCATTCTCCATTTCATCAAAATAGGATCGCCAATAGTCGGGTACGGAATCCGGATTTTCCAGGTATTGATCATGCAACTCTTCAACCAAAGCTGCATTTGGACCGAATTTTGCTTCTAATTTATTCAAAATCTGAGAGTGTTTGTAACGTGAAAAGTGTTCGGCGGAATGTCGAAGTGAGAAAAATCGTACGAACCGGTTTTTATTTATGTACTGTAACGAAATGCAGAGCAAAAACGTTGATTAAACCTTTAAAAATATCAATTTTAATCATTTTTACTTTCTGAAAATTACCGGATTGTCTTACCGGGCGGATTATGATCACTATCTGATCAGCGAAAAGTTCGTCTTACTCCAGCCCTCATTTTTCCTTATACTTTGGGATCACAAAATCGAAATAACAGAATATGATAAAAAAAGATAGTACCGGAGCAGAACGTGTCCGATGGGATCTTTCCGATCTCTATAAGGGCCTTGACGATCCGCAATATAAAAAAGACCGTGAACGTGTTCTCAACAAAGCCGACGCTTTTGGTGAGACCTATCGTGACAGAGTGGCGGATTTGAGTCCGGTTGATTTTGCCAAAGCACTGGGAGAATATTCCGAAATTGTTGAAATTATGAGCCGGCTCGGCTCCTTTGCCTATCTGAGCTGGACCATCAACACCGAAGATCCTTCCCTTGGGAAAGCGGTACAGGAGACCAATGAATTATCATCTGAGCTCTCACAGAAGCTGGTATTCTTTACGCTGGAATGGCTGGATCTGGATGAGGAGACAGCCTCAAAGTGGATCCAAAGAGAGGAACTTGCGGCGTTTAAACATTACCTGGAGACTTCCAGGCTTGACAAGCCCTATAAGCTGGAAGAGAAGGAGGAGAAAATTCTTTCGGCAAAATCGGTTACCGGTTCACAGGCGTGGGTTCGGTTTTTTGATGAAACCCTTGGCGCGTCCCGTTTCACCTTTGAGGGGGAAACACTAACCGAATCGGAGATTCTAAGCAAAATGCATGATGCCGACCGGGAGGTCAGGCGCAAGGCATCCGGGGTGTTTACTCAGGGCCTGGAATCAATGAAGCATCCGCTGACCTATGTTTTCAATACACTGCTTGCCGACAAGCACACCAACGACCGGTTACGAAACTACCCCCACTGGCTTAAAGCACGAAATCTCGCCAACGAAATATCGGATGAGAGTGTGCAGTCGCTTGTCGAATCGGTAACCAGCCGATACCCACTCGTTCAGCGTTTTTACCGGCTGAAGAAAAAATTGCTTGGCCTGGATGAAATGAGGGAGTATGACCGGTATGCTCCGGTCCAGAAAAATCGGGAAAAAATTGGCTGGGATAAGGCACGAAATATCGTTATCGATGCTTACACCGGATTTCATCCCGAAATGGGCCGTATTGCCGACCGCTTTTTTGAGGAGAAATGGATAGATGCGGCTATTGCTCCCGGTAAACGCGGAGGCGCATACTCCGCATCAACCGTACCCTCGGTCCACCCCTACGTTTTTATGAATTATGACGGTCAGGTGAGGGATGTCCAGACTCTGGCACACGAACTGGGTCATGGCGTACACCAATACCTGTCACGAAAGCAGGGGGTTCTGCAATCGGGAACACCATTGACAACTGCCGAAACTGCATCTGTATTCGGAGAAATGCTGGTTTTTCAGAAATTGTTGGCGTCGCTTGACAATCCCGATGAAAAAATGGCATTGCTGGTCGGCAAAATTGACGATACCATCGCAACGGTGTTTCGTCAGATTTCAATGAACCGTTTCGAGGACCGCATCCACAAGGCCCGGCGGGAGGAGGGGGAGTTGCCTTCCGAACGTTTCTCGGAAATCTGGATGGAGACCCAAAAACCGGTGTATGGTGATTCGGTTACACTGACCGACAATTATAAAATGTGGTGGAGCTACATCCCCCATTTTATACACACCCCCGGGTATGTTTATGCGTATGCCTTTGGTGAACTGCTGGTTCTGGCGCTATATCAGCAGTACCAGCAGTCCGGAAACGGATTCAATAAAAAATATATGGAAATGCTGGAAAAGGGAGGTTCTGACTGGCCCGATAATCTGACTGCAGAGCTTGGTGTTGATATACAGGACCGGCTGTTTTGGGACCGGGGGCTGCAGGCCATCGAATCCATGATTGAAGAAGCTGAGTTATTGCTTCCGTCGGTAACATTGTCACAGAAATAAAGAGCCCGATAATTAACCCGAAGATTATGATGAATGGAGATAACAGGGAAAATGAGTATCTGCAGAATTTTAAGAAGATGCTCAATGACATGATTTTTCTTCTGCGAACTTCGTTTCAGGCAGAGACGGTCTCGATGCATTGGATAAACAGCAACAGGGAGCAACTGGTTCTTGAAAACTATGCAACAAATCAGAAAAATGTTGTCTTTCAAGACCGCGTTGCCAGGAAGTCACACTTTCTCGGCAAATACGAAGCTATCAAATCGGTGACCCGCCTGGAAGTCGGTGCCCATATTGCCCCCGAAGAGCTGCAGCACTATACTTCCGCGGCTTCGGTTCAATATATATATCTGATACCATTTACGTACAATTCCGAAACGGTTGCAATTACCGTAGTGGAATCATCAGAAAAATCACAATTGACCGAAACCGATGAGGCCGCAATTTCGGCCTACAAAAATGTGTTACAGAAACTGCTTCAAACATACCTGGAACTGAGTGATCTCTCCGAAAAGCAGACACAATGGTCAGAGTATGATGAAATAGCCGGCAATCTGACCAGGACACGGTCCGCTTTTGACCTGGCCCGGTTACTGCTGGATGATCTTCAGCAATTTGCCGGAGACAGTGGCGGCGCCGTACTCCTGGCCCGTGGCATGAACGACTGGCACTCCGTGCTATATTCGGACAACGCTGCTTATCCGCCGCCTGTTGGACTTGCCATGCAGGAAAACTCTATCTCCGCACAGGCACTCTCTGACGGGAATCCGGTATATGCGTCACATTTCAATTCCAATCCGAAGCGCATTTCAACTCATGAACCACTCTGCAAGGGGGCATCACTGGCTGTGCCGATAATGCATCAGCAGCGGCGGCAGTTGTTGGCACTGGTCTATAATGAAAATCCTCTGATCTTTACTGAGGCAGCAAAGCATAAAATCACTAATCTGTGCCGCATTGCAGGACTCAAAATTGAGGCCATGATTCCCGGTTTGGATGTTCATGATGATATCTTTTCCAGTCCCATGACCTCATATCAGCAGGAGTTGTTCAGCGGGTCCCTTGAAACAATCCAGTGTCATCTTGACAAGGGAAACGGCGCAATGCAAACCTGGGCCGGTGTGGTTTGTGTCGGAAATATCGCCGATCTGCGGACAAAACACCGCCTGGAGGAGCTGATTGATCTGCAGAAGCAGGTGCTTCTACATCTCCGGCCACAAAAAATCGGCCTCTCGGGAATGCTTGGAGGGCACAGTGACTATATTTATACCTTTGTACTTCAATCAACGGATGAAGCGGCATTTGCCCGCTGGTCGGAGAACCTGATGGAGACGTTTCAGGATGATATCAGTTTTTCCTCGGGAATCAGGGAACCTGTCAATCTGCATATGGGGGTGGCCCGGCTTGCTTCGGGAACCGATCATGAGGAACTGATGAAAAAGGCAAAAATGGCTATGAATGAGGCGGTAAAAAATAAACAGTTCTTGGTGGAGGTGTGATGTGGGTGTCTGTTATCTGGTAATTATTGACGGTTTGGGTGTCGGTGCGCAGGAGGATTCCGACCTGTATGGTGATGAAGGCAGCAACACACTCGGTCATGTTGTAGCACAAACCCGATGCAGGCTCCCGGAGCTGCAGAAACTCGGTATCGGAAATATCATCCCACTTGATTCTGTGGGCCCTGTTTGGAATCCACTTGCGGCGTTTGGCAAAATGAGGGAAAAATCGGCAGGTAAAGATTCTACCACCGGGCATTGGGAGATTGCGGGTCTGCAGCTTGAACGCCCCTTCCCAACGTACAAAAACGGATTTCCGGAAGATGTGATCCGGAAATTTTGCAAACTTACCGGTACCAGTGGCGTTTTGTCAAATCAACCGGCTTCCGGAACAGCGGTTATTGATGCGTATGGAAAAGAGCATCAGGAAACGGGACTGCCCATTGTCTACACATCGGCTGACAGTGTATTCCAGGTGGCATGCCACGTAGAAACCGTTCCGTTGACGACTCTGTATGAATGGTGTAAAATTGCCCGAAATCAGGTGATGGTTGAGCAACATGCCGTCGGCCGCGTGATTGCACGGCCTTTCACCGGCAAACCGGGAGCGTATGAAC
>SLLW01000182.1 GCA_007133875.1 Balneolales bacterium
GATATATTTATTTATTCCATTTGTATACGCCCTCAGGACAGTTTGTTCGTGGCTGGACAGCTGATCGTATGTCTGGCGTGCCTGTTCACCAAAAGCCAAAGTCAGATAAAAACGATCAAGATCGAGCAGGGATTCCCCGAATTCCCTGGTGTGCAATCCTTCCAGTTTGTGCTGATGACGAGTCATTTGCCAAAGCCGGTCGCGGGCATGAATATATCCCATTACGGCAAATGCGTCGGTTTCCCGGGATGCATTAATGTGTGGCACCTGGTAGGCATCCCAATAGATTTCCACTTCCTGTTGAAGTCCGCTCAAGGTAATGGTTCGATCTGATGAAGGAATGAGTTTAAAGTAGGTCCAGTAAATCGACAGCCCGCTTATAATGACAAAGAGAAGAAGAAACAGCAGAAAGATCTTCAGAGCAGATTTCATGTAACAGGAAAATATGTGTATGTTTGATGCTGTTAAAAATTAGTGACAATTTACAAATTCTATAACAGAAGCTTTCGATCAAATGCACCCTGCAAATCCTTTTCCGGTTGACCCGGACCGTTTGCTTGCGATTGCCCAAAAATGGGGCACTCCAACCTACGTGTATCTGGAAAATATCATTCGTGAACAATGCCGGAAACTGACGGGACTTTTTAAGAATATCCCTGTTTCGTGGTTATATGCTGTGAAAGCAAATGACAACCCCCATATTATTTCCATAATAGCAGATGAAGGATTGGGATTTGATACGGTCAGTTATGAAGAGGTGTTACTTTGCAGGAAGTTGGGCACGGATCCGGATAACATTTTCTACACGGAAAACAATATGACGGATGCCGAAATGAACGGGGCTGCCAAAGAGGGTGTGATTCTGAATATCGGTTCCCTTGACCGGCTGAAATCCTATTGCGAGACCTGGCCGGGTTCATCATGCAGCATTCGAATCAAACCCGATGTCGGTGATGGACATCACGCGAAAGTGGATACCGGTAATCAGGACAGCAAGTTTGGCATCCGTATGGATTTGCTGAAGGAGGCCGTCGCGCTGGTGGACAGTCATAATGTGACAATCCGGGGTATTCACGCCCATATCGGAAGCGGAATCCAGGAGCCGGAAAACCTGCTCTATGAAATCAATGTACTACTTGAAGCATCACAATACTTTAATTCTCTTGAGTTTATAAATTTTGGAGGTGGAATTCCGATTCCGTATCGTCCGGATGACGATGCATTTAACCTGGAACGGTTTGCCGGATTGGCATCTGACCGGCTTCAAAAATACCTGGACGAAACCGATCAAAAAGTGCGTTTTTACTTTGAACCGGGGCGATGGATTGTAGGGTCTGCCGGGATGCTGCTCACCCAGGTCAACACCGTAAAAGATCAGGGCCGCAAGACGTATCTTGGTACCGATACCGGCTTCAATCATCTCATCCGCCCGGCATTGTATGATGCATATCATGAAATCGTCAATATCTCAGCCAATAAGGATGCCCCACTTCGTACATACGATGTTGCGGGGAATATTTGTGAGAGCGGTGATGTCCTGGGGAAGGAGCGATCCATGCCCGAAAGCAGAACCGGCGACTACCTCGCAATTTTGGATGCCGGTGCTTACGGCATGACCATGGCTTCCCATTACAACCGCAGGGCGATGCCGGCCGAAGTCCTGATCACGGAGCAAGGTTTTCACAAAATCATTCGTAAAAGGAAATCCCCCGAACAGTCGGTCGAAGAGTATTTACAGGACACCGGAATAGTGCAAAGCGAAAATAATTGAGGTTTAATGATAGATTTACGGAGTGATACGGTTACCCGCCCTACAAAAGCCATGTGGGATGTGATGTATGATGCACCGGTAGGGGATGATGTCTATGGTGAGGATCCGGGTATCAACGCACTTGAAGCAAATATTTCTAAATTGTTCGGAAAAGAGGCAGGGGTATTTGTCCCAAGCGGTACAATGGGAAACCAGCTGGGTGTGAAAGTACACACAGAGCAGGCCGATGAAGTGATCATCGATGAAAAAGCACATATTTACAATTCGGAAGGGGCAGCCGCGGGACTCATATCCGGCATTCAATTGCGGCCGTTGAAAAGCAGCCGGGGTGTGATGGATCCGGATGCCGTCAAAGCAGCCATTCGTGAGCAAAATGATTGGGATCCCCGGACACGTCTGGTAGCTGTGGAAAATACATCAAATTTCGGAGGTGGCGCATGTTATCCGCCGGAAACACTCCGCGCAATTTTTGACATCACCAGAGAGCATAATCTGGCAATGCATCTGGACGGAGCGCGCATCTGGAATGCAGCTGTTGCTACCGGCACCCGTTTGCACGAATATGGTTCCGTTTGTGATACCATATCGGTCTGCTTCAGTAAGGGTCTTGGTGCCCCGGTCGGGTCAATGCTTCTTGGAAGCAAAGGTGAGATGAAAAAGGCGCGCAGATTCCGTAAATTATTGGGCGGTGGAATGAGGCAGGCTGGTATGCTGGCGGCCGCGGCTGCCTATGCCGTAGAACACCATATGGAAGGACTAAAGCATGATCATCAACGTGCAAAAACATTCGCTCAAGCTATTGCAGATTCCTCATTTTTTAATATCAGGCCCGAAGATGTTGAAACCAACATTGTGCTGTTTAAGGTAACGGGGGCTCCGGTCTCCCGAACACTTCAATGGTTTTCTGAGCGTGGTATTGCGATGATTCCGTTCGGTGAACAGACCATTCGGGCTA
>SLLW01000266.1 GCA_007133875.1 Balneolales bacterium
ATGTAACCGAAAAAAAAAAAAAAAAAACGGTAACACTGGAGTTGAGTAACAATGCTTTTTACACAAATCCCGATCCATTCCTCGATCCGGCTGCTGCAGGCGCAATGGTATCGGTTCATAATGTGAGGGGTGATATTACCACCCAAAGTGTCGCACTACCGGTCTCCGTCAGTGCCGATTGCAATGAGATTCAGGCTTCTTATGCCCTGGTTTACGACGGGGAATATATCCTCTTCAAGGATAAGGAAGAGGGCAAACCGATGAGGGCCTATTGCCGCTTTCCGGAAGCGGGTTCTCCACAAACCTATTTTTGGATCGACCGTACTCCATCATTCGTAGATGCGTGGGGCGGATCGTTCCAGGGCGTAACGTATGTAAATGAAAATACCGCATTTGTCGTCGGATCTGCAAACAGACGGGTTCCGATCCTGCGTACCCGTGACGGAGGCGCTTCATGGGACTCCGTTACCGTGAACAGAGGAGTTCTTGAAGAACCGTCACTGGTGGATATCGCTTTTGATGACGAAGGCCAGACCGGCCTTGCCGTCGGGTTCAGTTACAATCCGAATACAGATCCGGAGTCCGGTTTTGCCATTTTTCGTACGACCAATGGCGGCTCTACATGGATCGCCCAGGCCACGTTTCCGGTACTCGTAGCTTTCCCCTCGTTTGATCTGGTAACGTATGCCGGCAATGGGAAATGGTTTGTGGCTGGTGGTGCCCGGTTTATACGGTCCGCCGACAATGGAGTAACCTGGCAGGATGTAACGTCTCCGAACTTCCCCGATGGGTACCCCAGAGTTTCGGCCATTGAATTCAAAGATCAAAACACAGGTTTTGCCCTGATTAACTGGCCCGGTGAATATAACGGACTATTCAGGACAGAAGATGGTGGCGAAACCTGGGAACTGCAACAGGAATTCGATGATGATTTTAGGCTGCACGATCTTTCATATGTAGGTGGCTCAAACTGGTTCGGCAGCATGCGTTCGAAAGACGGCGTGTCGGCAGCCATCATTTTTCGGTCCGATAACGACTGGCAAACCTGGTCTTATGTTTCCAACATCGCAGAAGCGGGTGCCGGAAGCATGCAAAACATGAGGTTTCTGACAGAAGATACCGGATATGTTTTCGATCAGTTTTATGATCATTCCCGGGATATGTATATCGGAACGGTGTGGCAAACAAACGATGGCGGACAAACCTGGACTTCTGAACGGCTTATGGATGACGGAATTCCACGGGGAATCGAGATGTATGACGTGAACCGGGGCATCATTGCCTCATCGAACGGTGTGCTTATTACAACCTCAGGCGGAGGATCTCCGGCATCGGTACCCACGTCCATAGCGATTCCGGACGATAATATACACCGGGAACTGCCACAGCTGATAACACTCGCTCAGAATTATCCAAACCCGTTCAATCCGACTACAACCATATCCTTTACACTGGCCGAAGCGAGCGATGTGACTCTTGCTGTTTATGATGTGCTGGGCCGGCGGGTTGGTATACTTCACAACGGCCGGCTGTCTCCCGGCACCCATTCATCTGTCTTTGATGCGAGTCACCTCTCCAGTGGTGTCTATCTGTACAGAATTGAAGCGGCAGGAGTTGCCGCTTCGCGCAAGATGATGCTCATGAAATAGTGTCATTTGACCACATGAGGATACGTTGCCGGCCCTGATTCTCCATCGTAAACAGGATGGATGGCATGGCTTCCGGTCTGACGCTTTCTAAATTCGAACTTCCGGATTTTTTTTCATAGGTTTAGCACTGCTAATCAGAGTTATACGGCATACCGCCAGCTTATGAAGAAGTTCTGTTCAAATACCGGTAAGAACAAAAGTTCTTCCATATGTGCATCTTTGTGGAAGTGTGTATCACTGTGGAAGTGGTTGGCTTTGTGCAGGTGGAAAACTTCAAGTACGCCGGCCGTTTTGCCTGCGTTGCCAACGTTGTTAAAGGGTACGGCTCTCACGTGTGTGATGATGGTTCCCTTTATCCAGCCCGCTGTTTCCCAGCCTATACCCTCAGAACTTCAGAGGGCGTATGAAAAAATAGCTTCAGAGGAGTATCAGCGTGCGATTGATTTGCTGGAACCGGTCATCAGCGAAAGCTATCCTTCGGAAGGCGCATTCCGGCTGCTTTCATCCGCGTACCTGTTGTCAGAACAACCCGGCTATGCATATCGCACAGCATCCGAAGGGCTGGATCTTTATCCCGGAAGTGCAAAGCTGCATGTAATTGCTATAGATGCATTACGGCATGAAAACCCTGATGACGCACTTGAAAAACTGGATGAACTTATTTCTGATTTTGATCAGGGCAAACTGCAATCCGAACAGCTTGGCTCAAGTGAATTGCGCTATATCAAATCCAGAATTCATGTGATGGGCGGGCAAGCGGCAATGGCGTCGTCGGATTATGATGCCGCAGTATCACACTTTGAGTCCGCCACTGCTTTGGAACGGGATGATCTTTCGAACTATCATCACATTTTATATGCTTATCTCCGCTCCGGGAATTACGATAAAGTCCTTGACGTGTACGATGGCCTGTCACAGGAAAAGCAGTCTGACCGAACCATGACGACACTTCGCAGCCAGGCACTCCTGGAACTGAATGAGATTGGCGAGCTGTCCGAAATTTACAAAGGATTGTATGAGGAAAATCCGGATGACCTGGAACAGGCGTTGGTATACGGCCGGCTGTTGCTTG
>SLLW01000414.1 GCA_007133875.1 Balneolales bacterium
TCCACATCAGCATCCTGAAGCGGCCCATCGGTATGGGAGGCCCGCAGTGTTGGTGAAGCTCCATCCGTATCACCAATCCCAAGTGCGTAAGGCACCGACACATAGTGCCAACGCGCTCCGGATCCATCCGCATGAACCGCAAAGGCAACATGGTAGGTACCGCCTTCTTCGAGCGCCTTACTGTCTCGCGGGTCGGGCGCTTCCAGGGTCCGGGTTACGGAGAGGTGCCAGGCGCCGTCCTCCCAGTATCCATCCGCTTTCAGCGCACCACGGCTTCCTTCCGGTTCCTGGAGGAATCTCTGAGGTATGGCGTCGCCTTCCTGCCAGTCATGGTCGGGATCAAATGGAATAGCGTTGCCTTCGAAGATAAAATAGGGATCGTCCTGTCCGTAATGGCGATCAATCAGGCTATCTTTTCGCAGGGCGAGCCGGCCGGTGATATCCGGATCAAACATGTACCGGGGGCGGCCCTCGTCATCGCGGTTATCGGTATACATGCCGGTGCCTTCGGAACCATGCCGGTATTCGAGCACATAACCGTTGTCAGCATAACCCAATGGGTTGGAACGGTGTGCCCGCCATTGCCAGAGGTCGAGGAATACGCCGTCATCACGAAGCCGGTCAATTTCATCCGGACCGCGTGTCTGGTGCCATTGTTCGCCCTCCTCCATGTCACCTTCGCGGGATTCGGGAATGAATTTCCGGACATCATCCCGCCCCAGTTCATCGCCAAGATAGGGATGTGAGGCAACGTCATCCCCGGAGGCTTCGTTGGTCAGGGTGCGCATGCCGGGATGGATGGTGACGAACCCGCCAAGCTGGGCGAAGCCATCCACGGAGCCGTCATCCAGCTGCATCGAGATCCGGTCTTCGTACAGTCCGTGCGGATCGGGACCGGCGCCCCCTCCGCCATATCGTACCCAATCACCGTTTTCATAGATCAGGTATTGATGGTACCATGATGGGGTGTCGGTGGCATAACGGTACCGGACCTGAATCGAATCGCTGTTATAGACAAAAGCAACTTCCAGGGTTCGTACGAGGTCATCGAGGTTGGGTATATAAACGTTGCGGTCATAATCCACAAGCAGCGGTGCGCTTGTGGCAAGTGCGGGAAGTTCCGCGTCTGACTCTCCGGGGGCATCCGGACCGGACTCACATGCCGTTATAAAAAGTATCAGTGTAGTGAAGAGCGCAAGAGAATAGAGAGGTTTTATCATTTTCAATGGGTGCAGGATTTGTGTGGGGCAGGTTTTGTGATTTTTGTGACGAGGCAAACGTTAAGAGAAACGAGGATTTTTAAAGGTGACGGGGGGATCCAAGAGATACCGATTTTGATGTCGTACTTTTGATTTTGAGGTACGACAGAATATAGGGGTATCATCTGAAAAGTGTAACCATTCCAGAGTATGCGGTCAACCCGGATGGGATTGAAACCACATAAAGGCCAGATGCCGGGATGGCAGACAGTCAGGAATGCAAGGTGGCAAGATTACAAGATTGCAAAACTGCGAGACTGCCTAATGGCAAGATTACAAGATTACAAGTCTGCTAGATTGCAAAACTGCGAGACTGTAAAAATGCAAGTATGCAAGAATGCATGATGAAATGGAGTTGCACACTGAGGTACTGCTTATGATATCAAGCGATAGAAAAAATCCTTGAAAGCGGTTCTTAAGTGTGGCAGAATAGTTTTGGGGGACTAATTTTCTCGGGTTTGGGATTCCCGCTGGCCGTCCCCGGGCCGCAAATACGCATAGTATTGCGCATTTCTATTATATCAAATCGCACACGGTGAGGTCACCGCACATCGCGCTGAGCTTACACGTTGCTTCGTTGAGCGTTGCTGCAATGTTGGTTCCTGCAAGGTGCATTGCTGCGTTGATTGTAACTGTGTTGAACGTAGCTGCAATGAACGTAGCTGCAATGAAGTAATATGTTTGATGAAGGTAGATATCATGCTGATAGATTGGCTAGTAAGGTCTATCGGAACTACAAGTAATGAATGGAGAATGGAACGTTGTGTACAGATGCTGCTGCTGTTTGATCGTTTTGGCTGACGGAGCGCCCGCTTACCAGGAAACATAGTCGTTGCCTGTTGCAAGCGGAGCCGCATCAGTCTCGGTATCCAGGACATAGACCATCGTACTGTATGCATTTCTCCGGATATCGTTTGACGGGTGTTCCAGCGAAAGGTCGCGAAGCAGGTCTGCCAACAACGGGGAAGGAGTGCTTTCGTACGTCGCCAGTTTGAGATCGATTTCTGCGATGATCGATTCAAGGACTTCAGCACGTCGCTCGCCGCGGGTCTCGTCATAGAGTTTTGCGGTCAGAACACCCAATGAATCGGAGGATAGTTCTGCATCTTCGATGTTTTGTACCCAAACTGTCGCTTCGAGGTCACTTCCGGAGCGGAATACCGGGCTTTCGTTATAGATTAAAAATACTGCTCCGATAATTAAAGGTATCAGGGCAGCAAAGATAATTGTCGGGGTGTTATTGAATGGATTTCTCATAGCTTTATTTTCTCTTTTTAGATGTGGGTTTAAGATCTTATGAATTATAAGGTGTTTCATTGTTTGCGTTATTTCGTTGTGTTGTGTTTGGTTTAGATGAGGATTTTATAAGTGTCCTCATTTGTGTTACTGTCAAGATAACTAATTTTGATATAAAAACGTTCTCTGAGTGCCATATAATATAATTATGCGATATTAA
>SLLW01000229.1 GCA_007133875.1 Balneolales bacterium
ATGATGCCATCCGTGGTGTCGCCGTTCGGCGGATAAGGTTGGATCGCCGCCCGATAGACCAGTTTTGCGCCGGGGGCTTGTGAATAGACCGGGGGGATCTGTACCAGCGGCGTGTCATTGGACAACTCGTTGGAGAAAAACCAGTAATGGACCACCTCGCGGTCATCCGGCCCGGATGTGGCCGGCTCAAAGTGGGCGGTCAGCGTAACGGATCGCTCCGGTTGCACCGTAATTTTCGGGTTCTTCAGATTCGGGCTGCCGGGCAGATCGGCATCCGTTTCCCAGTGGGAAAACGCGTACCCTTCGCGGGGGTGTGCCGTCAGACGGATCGGGATGTCACTGAAATAGATGCCGGACCAGGGATAGGGATCGGATCCGACACCGGGCAGCGACGGGAGAATTTCAGTGGTATTGACCTGCACGTGGCCCTCATCGGAATGAGAAACATCCACCGTCAGGGTGACCTGCTCACCCAGATCAAAATGGTCCATCATGTGCTGCCGCTGATAGGCGGGACGATCCTCGGCATAGGTAAACATGCGTTGCACCCAGTTCTCCCAGTTTGCACGGCTCTGGTGATTCGGCCACCGGGCGATGTGCGCATCGATGACCGGCTCCAGGGGCAGACGCAAACTGTCGATGACGGAACGGACCCGGTCGGGCAGAAAGGCGGTGTTGAGATGATCCGAGAGGCGATTGATGAAATCGTAGTAAAACTGTTCGTTTTCCAGCAGGTTGCGCAACAGCAGATTGGGCCACTTCTGGTTGTTACGAAAATTTTTTGGTGCCGTAACCCATTCGATCATGTCATAATCGGCATATGTAGAGTAACCCAGTGAACGGTCCACATCGTAGAGCAGCCACCGCCACCGGCCATCCTGCCCTTTGGGGGCGTCCGGGTTGTAAGGGGCGTCATACCGCCAGAAATCAATATTATTTTGAGGCCAGTCATTATTGCCGTAGTAGATCTCGGCGCTGTAGTAGTCGAGGAAATTGTCGATGTCCATCAGGGTGGCGACCGAGTCAATGTTGGCGGGAACGGAGAGGTCATTTTTTTCGATAAACGAAATCATGGCGTTGTAATGGTCGTTACTGCCCTCTTTTACCGTATTACGCCTTGTAAGGATATCAACATTCTCCTCGTCCAGGCCATAGACCCGGCTCAGGTAATGCCTGTCATACCGTTCACGCAGATTTTTAATGCCCCAGAACTCTCCGTTCAGATAGAGCAGCGCGGGTCGGTAAGCCTGGGTGTCGACATTGAAATGGCGGACCAGCGACTGTGCGGCGGCATCCATGAACATGGTAAAGCTGAAATCGTTGCCCGAGTTACGGAGGAGCAACCGGTTATAATTGTCGTACTCCTGCTCCGGGAATACCGAATAATAGAAACGATTTTCGCCGTAATCACTGCGGGCATACAGCCGCAGACTTTTTTGGGCAAACCGCCTTGAAAAACCTCCGTGAATGCGAATACCAATGTCCTGCTGAAATTCTAAATTCCCCGCATGGTCGAACCACTCAAGGCTGGCGGGCCGCTCCCACTCGATTTTCCGACCAACATAATTTCCGGAGCCATCACTCCCGGTATAATTAATTCCCGGAACATATATCCCATCCTTGTATCCAAAAAGATTAAGACTGTCAGTGGTGATGGAGAGCACCGGCAACGTATCAAAAGGAAAGCGTTCCCCGGATACAAAATAAGTTGCCGTAACGGTTTCCGATTCCTCCCCGGCAACAAATGCCCGGGCACGAACCGTTGTTCCTTTGCTGACCAGCCCTTCTGGAGATATCCATCGCCGTATACCGGAAGTAATATGATTTGTCGGAATTATGGAGAGATTGTTTGGATCCTGGTTCCGGTCTCTTATGGAAATGCTGTCACTTTCCGAATAGAGACGCGAGGTATCTCCGGGAACGGAACCGTCACGGGTATAGTAGATACGGGCATCGGGGTCGGGATGCTCCAGATGCAGGGTGAAATCGCTGGAATAATACCCTGGCGGTTTGGAAAACTCCGGCGGCGGGATGGATGATTGGGCAAACAGATAGGTTCCGGTGATCAATAAAAGGGCCGTTGTTGCAAAGACCCGCACGGTAGACATTCTCATTCCTGCTCCATTGAATGGATTAAAAAGTTGTGGTGTCTTGTTGATTCGTATACAAATTCCGACTCCGATTCCCGTATTGATCTGGTGAAATCGAATTTATGCCGTCTAAATTCAATTAATATTACTGATTATCATGTGATGCCTGCGAAACGATATATCCGGTCACTTCCAGATTATAATCGGTGTACGTTCTGTATTCGCCACGGAGCCATAGAACAGCCCAGGCCTCACTACCAGTCACGATATATGGCCGGATGTTGTCGAATGTCGAATTTGCAGTAACCGGTTTCCAATTCCAGGTCGCGCCCCCATCACGAGTGTGACCCTGAAAAATCTCATAGTGCCGCTGCCCGTTGGTTTCACTGATCAATGGTTCTCCGGTTACCGGATCTGCGTCAGTTGAGATATAGGCCAGTGAAGGATTATCAGGGTGAAGCGAAATCAATCCGGTATATTCATCCTCATCAGGGTAAAGCCTGGTTCCGGCATAGGCGATTTCGTAATCATGCCAGCGGTTGCCGTCCCATCTTGCATACCGGTAGCGATGATCCATACCCCCTTCGCCCCTTTTCACCCTGTCCCGGGTCACCGAGTATGCTACATGTGGAAATCCGTCGGCATCCAGATCGATGTCCGATGCCCATGCTATGTTTTGCTCATCACCTGAAAAAATCTTCGAGAAATCGGAAGGTGACCGATCTGTATCCCTTCCTTCCAGAGCGCCAATATCCGTCCCATCAGAACGAAAAACCCGATCATTTTCTACATACCCATGATACAGACTGTTCTCGTAGTCTCTGGGATGGGCTTCGGTAATTATGAAATGGATCTGGTTGGTTTGATTTGACGTATATCGAACATACGGGCGATGGCTGTCATGAGCAGCCAGCCGGCCCAGATACATCCAGGTATCACCTTCATCGTCAGATACCATCACATTGGGATGCCAGTCGATACCCCGATGGAAGTTATAGGTTCGTTGATTTTCTGTGAGATGATAGACATTTGAGTAGGTTGCCCGATCGCCCACACTGACCTGGTTCACAGGTCCCCAACGGGTCGGATCTCCGGGTTTCTTTGAGACACGCCAATGGGAATAGGGACCATTGTGTTGGGAATACACTATCAGATAGCGGCCATCCGGACGCACCATTAGCGCAGGCTGTGCATGATCATTCTGCTGGAAACGGGGATACAGATTCAATGTATCATTCTCACCGGTATGAAGGTCATGAATGGTGAGAATAATATCCCCAACCGAGGATACAGAGGCAATGTGCAATCGGCCATTGTCGATAATACCACGTTCATCCTGGAACCAGCACCACCCTCCGTCTGGATTAAATACCAGCGGATCCCCATTGTGAACAGGAATAACGTCATCCCTATTCTGCTGGCAAGAACTAAAAACACAAATTGACAATGCTATAATTAATCCTCTCATATACTTCTTTTTAGATCATTTGCGGTATAAAAATTTTGCATAGCGCTTTATATTCAATCCCTGTATAAATGATATCGTTTATTTTCTCCTGGAGTAAAGGTTATGATGCTGCTGTCACCATCGGTTTCTACGCTTACACTGTTTCCTTTCTCGTCATTTACCCTGGTGACCCTGTGGGGAATATGCATCGTAAATTGCACCTTGTTGGAAACGGTAAGTGCATTATCGCTTAACTCAACAAATACCGTGTTGTCCGGATCATCGGATACGATACTGTAGTCGTTCCATGTGACCGATTGACCATGACCTAAGTACATATACTGCAAATCGTTGTCTTCATATACGGATATAACACCGTAGTTACCTTTGATAGTAATGTCACCACTACGCTTCCCTGTTCTTGCATGTTGTAGAATTCCTGGTTGGTCAGACTGCATGATCAGCTGGTGTGAGCCATCCCTGTTTTTCACTCGCAGAGCTGCCAGGGATGAACCCGTTGCAATGCGCTCTGCCGATTGAACAGAATATCCTTCTGCACCTCTGTAGGGCTCATAAATTACACCAAACGGATGATTCCAGGCGGTTTTTTGACGGTGAATGATGGCTTTTGGTGTTGGAAGCTCCCGAATACCTGCCGGTGCGGTTTGGGTCCGGGGGCCGACTGCAGTGAACACTTTATCTCCGGTGTCAAGCGGCATCAGCATCTGCATATATGCATCATCCTGGTCTGTTTCTTGAACCCGAAAAGTTGCAATGGCACCGGTGACCGGACTGGCAGGCGTCTTAATCTCCTCAAACCATGCCATGCCTGACTGCCGATCTTCACGGTAGGGAATGGAATCGGACTGCAGCTCAAGAAGATTGCGTGACATGTCAGATAATGTGACTTCATGACCGATATTATGATACAGGTAATCGTTGCTGATCTCATTGTCGGATCGATAAAAGTCTACGTAGTAGCCGGTCTCATCAGAGGTACGGATGATCCCCATCAGACGCTGCTGTTTGGTCGCCGTGGAAGGCTCAAGGTAGTCTGTCTCTGTAAAAGAAGTATAGGGTGAAAGACCTTCTTTTCCGGCAGCCGGCTCCATGATCGACAAACTGATTTCACCCATGTGCTTAGCGCCGCCTGATCCGGTAAACGGCTCTGAGGGTTCTGAAGCACCCGCGGCTATGACGGTATTATGGGAAGCAAATGTGGCCAGATAGTGAACGAATACAGAGTCTTCGTAGGTGGCCGATATTCCCGGATCCGCTCCCATTACATAACCTCTTCCGTAAAGCTCCATGGCCATACCGTTGGCATGGTTATGGTTATAAGTTGCTCCCTGGACATAATACATGAGACCTGTTTCCTGGTCGGTGCCATTGCGTTGACCGTAAAGCCTGGCAAAATCAAGTTCGAACGCCCTGTCCCACTCAAAGACTTGTACCTCTGTTTCCGGCAAATCGGCGAGATAGACCAACAGTCCGTACCAGCCGGAACGTGCCCGGTCATATAATCCGGTGTCAATAAGACGATTCATGCTGGCCATAAGGCCCGGTAATAAAGAGGGCTCGTAATCGGCGGCAAATCGAATGGCAATTTCCAGATTTCGGGGGGATTGATGCCTCCATCCTCCGATATCTCCATACCCCATCAACTGCAAATTGGGGAAAGAATAGCGCAGCATGGCATAGGAAGCTTCAAACAGGGCTGGATGACGTTCAAGTACCGCGTATCCATTATTATCAACGGGAACCGCGGCCTGAAGAAGATCACCCACCGGCATGTCATGATAACCGGCATTCTCCTTCCAATGTCCATCATGAGTGAAATGCATTTCCATGGTAGTTGGCAGACCCAGTTGACCGAAATTACCAATGATCGTATCTCTTTCCAGATAAAACGAGAGATAGTAATCCTGTTTTTCGGGATCATCCAAAGAAAGGGCCGTGTAGGCAAGTGTGGTCGTTTGCGCCGCATACCAGTTATTGGTAATGAACCCTCTCCGTTTTGTGGTTTGGGCCATTTTTTCAAAAACCGGTTGTAAAAAACGGGTTTCGTAGTCAGTATCTTTCATAAAATCACGCACAAAATCATAGGCAATTGCCAGATTGTCGTAAGATCTGTCGCCCAATGACTGAATACAAAACAATCCAGTACGGCCAGCACCTTCGACCGGATCCTGATAGTAAGCGCCGCGCGCCCATTGGAACAGGATATCCGAAGCGAACCGGGCGTAGGACTTGTCGCCGGTTAGCCAGAAAATAATCGCTGATTCTACGGCCAAAGAATTGATACGCCCATTGATGACCCGCGTGTGCTGCCTCGGTTCGGCCCAGCTCCATTCACCACCCGGACCAGAGGACTGCATATACCACAGGGAGTCCGTATCAAAGGGCTTAATATCTTCCAGAGCAGGTGCCCGATACCTGTAGCCGTCCGGTGCTACAGGAGGTCTTTTATGGGTCGTAACCCTTACGGTGGGATAGGGAGCATTTCCACCCCTGTCAATCAATTCAGTACCTACGGGATCTGATATATGCGTGGTGTAATGTGCACCGGGTTCCCAATTCATCTGGTAGCGGGAAAGGATCCATTCAGGATTCTTCTGATGTCGCTCGACATAGGGGGTTACCCGATCTGTCATATCGTCATAGATTCTTGCAGCCCATTTTTTTTCCTCAATCTTGTTGATAATTTGCTCTCTCTCACCATCAGTGACCAGTAATCGTGGATAGTTTTTTTCATTTGTGGCCAGGGAGCAGGTCGTAAATGTGAAAATAAATAACAAAGTGGTGAGTAGAGCTTTCATCAGCTTATACTTTTGAAGTGAATATTATTGCGCACCATGCAGGTAAAACAATATTGTCCGATTTCCTACTTTAAATTGGCTCAGTTCAAGGGTGCTCAGAGGTTAATGCAGTTGGATGTACATATAAAATCCATACCGTTACTCTTGATGACGGCAGGGGGTGAAATTGGTAATCGAGATGTGCCTTTTCTCATGTTATTTTCGTTTGGGAATGATAAAATTATGCATGGTGCGCGATCATAGACAGGATGTGCATTATGTATTATCATATGACGAACAATGCGTCGAATTACACCACAGAAATTCCATTTTTGAACTTATTTATGACTGTGTAGTGACTTTTTTGTTAATTAACCGTTTACACTATGTACCGACTAATTGGTAACCCTTCCCCTGATGATATTATTTAAAAAAGAAAGCGACGTTAAATTATATCATCAATAGCCTCAATTTGACCAAGGCGGGTGTTTCAAAGTGTGTGTCTCGTTCCCTCATGTAGCATGGTGCAAAAGTTATTCAACCGGTACCTTCAGGTTGTGTTGTCAGGCCTGTGGAATGGTGACGTTTCCCCCAATAAGCAAAATCAGGGTCTGATGAAATGCGCCGATATCTGACAGCAATCCATAAGTTTCGTGATGGCGGATGTCCACACTGTGCACACCACACAGGAGACCGGCAAGATCCTGCGAGGGAGCGCCGGAGATCTTGTCGCTGTCAATCATCTGAACGGAACGGCTAAACCTGAACCGGAACGGCATTGATTTCCGTTTCCAAACATCATAATATTATTTTGGAACCGCTTTTCTATCAATTATTTGAAAATATACATGAAGAGGATTTTATGATCCTTTATTTAGCTGACAAACTTCCGGGAGCAGCGCTGAAAGAGTTTGAAAATATTGGTTGCAAAGTGGAAAACAATCCCGATGCCACATCTTTCGACATTGGCCGGGGGATCGGAGAGGCGATGGTCCTGATCGTACGGTCCACGGTTGTTACTAAAGAATGCATCAAAAACAGCCCCAATCTGACGTTGATCATCCGGGCGGGTGCCGGCGTTAACAATATTGACGTTGAAGCTGCCAGTAAATCAGGCATTTTTGTAGCCAACTGCCCGGGTCAGAACGCCATTGCCGTGGCCGAACTGACCATGGGGTTGATCCTCTCTCTTGACCGGTTCCTGCCCGACAATGTTGCCGATTTCCGAAGTGGCAATTGGAAAAAGGGCGTTTACAGCAAGGCGGATGGTTTGTACGGCAAAACCCTCGGCGTGATCGGCACGGGACAGATCGGACGCGAAGTTATCCGACGCACCCGGGCCTTCGGGATGCCGGTCGTCGCCTGGTCGCGCTCACTGACACATGAGAAGGCGGAGCTGATGGATGTCAATTATGCAGCAAGTGTCGGGGAGGTCGCATCACGCAGCGACATTCTGACTGTTCACGTGGCTTTGAGTCCCGAAACCAAGAGATTGATTTCGGCCAAAGTGCTTTCCGAACTCAGGGACGGGGCATTTTTCATCAACACCGCCCGTGCAGAAGTAGTCGATGAAGAGGCCCTGTTCCGCGAGCTTGAATCCGGCCGCATCAAAGCAGGACTGGACGTCTTCTCCGGGGAGCCGGAATCCAAAAAGGGCGAGTTCACGAGCCGTTTTCAGAAGCTTGACAATGTCTACATTACCCATCACATCGGGGCGAGTACCCGGCAGGCCCAGATGGCCGTAGCTATGGACGCGGTCGATATCGTGCGGAGATACCTTCAGGAAGGAACCGTTCGCAACTGGTTGAACCGCTGTGAGAAAACCGAGGCGCCCTGGCAGCTCATCGTCCGGCATTACGACAAGCCCGGAGTACTGGCCAATATCCTTGCCGAGCTCAAAGATGCCGGAATTAATACCCAGGAGATGGAAAATGTCATTTTTGACGGCATGGAAACCGCCTGTTGCACCATCCAGCTTGATATGAAACCCGATAACGGGGTAATTGATGCCATCAACAAACGTCACGATGAGGTGATAACAGTAGTACTGCTTCCAGCCAAAACAGCTTAACCGTTAGCACACGAAGTGGTTATTCCAGCTCTGAAATGGTTATTTCTGCTCTGCAGCCCGCTCATTTAACCAGCATCATCATATCCGACTGTACCCTTCCATTAGTTCTCAAAACCGCCATATAGGTACCGCTTGCCAAACCTGACCCGGCAAAAGTGACAAAATGAGGTCCCTGATCTTTTACATCGTCTACCAGAGTCACCACACGCCTGCCCAAAAGATCATATACGGCCAGATCTACATGCATCGGTTTATCCAGATCAAACCGTAAGTTGGTTTGGGTATTGAAAGGGTTGGGATAGTTGGAGTAAAGTGTAAGTTCATCAGCCACTTTTCCGGTTTTTGCATATTCGCCGATTCCGTCCTGCTTGAGATATTCCATCTCCAGGGCTGATGAAATCTCATCTTTTAATCGCTGCTCGTTGTGGCCTGTGGCATAGATAAAACTAATTGTAATCCGTGAGTGCGGGTGCAGCGTATACGGTCCTGTCCCAATAACCATGGAAACATTCTCGGCGCTCAGGGAGCTCTGTTCTGTTCCACTGGACAAGGCAAGTATCTTTTCAGCATCGGTAAATCCGTCCAGAAGTTCCTCATCCTCATCATACACAATACCGAATCCAAGACTGTCACTTCGTGATTCTGCCCGCTCCAGGGTCATGGAAGATTGATTGTTGATCGCCATGGCTCCGGAAATCTTGCCTCCGGTTGCAATTCCGGCTATCGGCGGGCCACTTTCATGACGCACATACATTAAATTTTCTGCTTCGGAAAAATGGATGTGATGAATCCCCTCCTCCTGCAATTCCCAATGATTAAAAATGCCGAAATTGAGGTCGCTGTAGATATAATCACTGTTATTGGTTATGTGGTAGTTGAGATATAGTGATGATCTGCCATCAGTCCGACCCGACGGAGCTATGGCTTCCAGTTCAATTTCAAGCTCCCTGGCAACCGAATGATTGACGGAATGAAACCTCGTTGACCCAAGCTGAACATTGCGAAAATCGTGATCCTCACGAAACCGGAAGTTTTCTAAAGATTGAAAGTGACGCGATATGCCCGTACTGTCCCTTACCTGGTTGATTATCATCTGCTCCCCGTTCCGATAGCCACTGATCATAAAGCCGGCTTCTGACAAAATATTGTTGTGGCCCTGCGGAATGAACCCGAGGCCAATGGTGTGATCTTCAGGATTCATAAAACCCAAAGTGCCATCGGAAAGAACGGACATCATAAACTGTTCATTTTCCATATTGCCGTAAAACAACTCTTCATAGGCGAATATATGGGCACCTTGATAGGAAAGATCCTCTAAATCACCTGCCGACCAGGTCAGCCGGAACCGGGGAACAGCATCAAGCAGATAGTCTTCATCTATGCTCAGGGGAAATTCGATATGGAATTCCTCTCCGGGTCCCAAATCACTTCTGGATATTTTCGATGTGTGCAGCGTTATGCCTGGTTCCAAAGATTCGAGCTGAAACAACACTTCAGGTGACAATCTTCCATAATGGATCAGTTCCGCTGCAATCCGCCCGGTCTCCCCCACATGGATTTTGCCGTTTTGCTCTGTTTGAAAAGCGACATCCTTGAAATGGATCACCGGAACGTTTTGAGTCAGGGCGGCAAATGCATCGACAACGCCATATCCCAGTTTGTCCTGGTACTGTGGATCGGGATTGGCATGATAGATGGAACGAGCCGTACCACGTATCTGGCTGAGGATACGCTCAGCCGGCCAATCCGGGTAATGCGCTTTTAATAGACCGGCCAGGCCACTGACAATGGGAGTCGCTATGGAGGTACCGCTGGATGAACGGTACTGCGGCTTCCATACCATATCTGACTCGTCATATTCAAACGATGTACTCATTACATCCTGTCCGACAGCAAACACATCCACTTTATAACCATAATTGGAAAAACCGCTGATTCTGTCATCAAACGAATCTCCGACAGAACCGACTGCAAGCACATCTTCATATGATGCCGGGTAGATCCCTGTGGATGATATACCTTCATTACCCATAGCAGCAACCACGACCGCACCCATTTCCCGGGCAAATTGAATGACATCGGTGGCAAAACCGGAGCTTCCACCACCGATAAAACTGCAATTGATCACATCCGCCCCGTTAATTGCAGCATACAAAATTCCATGCATAGCAAAAGGCATGCTACTCGGATAGTCCCTGGTGCCTCCGACTTTGACCGGCATAAATCGGGTCCGGAACCCGACCCCGGCAATTCCCCTTGCGTTATCTGTAACGGCTGCCGCTATACCGGCCACCCGGGTTCCGTGCGTGCTGTA
>SLLW01000362.1 GCA_007133875.1 Balneolales bacterium
GAAAAACAATATTGTCAAAAAGCATCCCCTGACTCCACCGGCGATGTCCCTCTGAAGTATTGTGGGTTCGATACGATGTACCATGCTTAAACACCACTCCGGAAACAGACGCCGTTCCGTTTGAAATGAAACTGTGACGAGCCTCGGAAGATGTAATGTCGGTGAAAAGTATGTTGTTGGAGCTTGACCTGACATTAAAGTTGTATCTCAATGGCGGAATAACAGGCGAATGAGGTTCCAAAGCATTTGAGTTTTGAATAGTCACAAAACTGGCATTGGTAACTCCAAGCCCCGTGTGCTGAAAATGCATGGCTGTCACTCCATCGGCCCAACAGTTTTCCACGCCGTCGAACATAATTGCATGATATCCATGATTATCTGAACTCGGACTATCACTTTCCAGGATCAGCCTCAGGTTTTCTATTCCAGACTCGGTTACCAACCCACTAAAGTCGGGTTTGTAAATAATTGACTCCGATAAGCTGCGGTCCAAATGATTATAAACCGGCACATCCACGGCAATCACATTCCCGGAGATGCCGGTAATATTGCGCTTCATTCTGATATTCAAACTGGACTCTCTGGCCCTCCAGGGATTTGGTGCACTCAGAGGCCGACCACCATAATCGACGGCTTCTACCCAATCTTCAGTAGCCTCATGGAAAATGATAATATCATCACCTTCATTAAACCTTCCAGCATCTTCGACCTCGAAATGGCGCGATCCAACAGGCACAAATTCAGTTACGATGGACGTCGTTGGTGAACCGGAGGCTATCGTCCAGTTTGCGTTTCCGCTGCCAATCTGAATGGAAAGCTCACCTATATTTTTTGCAGCACGAATTATGGTGTTTTCAGAAGGATCTTCACCATCTCCCGAACCACGTAATACAACGCCACTGTTACCTACAACAATTTTCCCTGAAATATGATAAATCCCGGGATTCAGCAGGACAGCTCCCCGGTGCCCATTTTCATCCATATCCATGGCACCTACATCATCCAATGCCTGTTGGATTTGTTGTGTATCATCCCCGCTTGAAGATGGATCCAAAACGATCTTATCCGACAGTTCCGGTATCGCCACACCTCCCCCGCGGTACCCGGCATGGCTATAATCTGGTATTCGGTTCCCTTCTTCATCTGAGTGATAGATCAAAGATCCATCGTCTGCAAAGTAAATGATCTTTGAATGCCAGTTGCCGGATGCATCATTGTCCTGAATATTTGTGGCTGATGTTTTACTACTATACGCAAATAGCATAAATGGCAATAAAACTATTGATATAAATACAAACTTTTTTATCATTTGACTTTCAAGCACTGATGTTTTTTAACATCAATGTCTTATTTGATCAACATCATCTGGCGAGTTTGTCTGAAATCTCCTGCTTCTATGCGGTAGATATACATTCCCGAAGCAAGGCTTTCAGCATTGAATTCGATCATATACTGACCAGCTTGTTGTTCCTGATTGTTAACAAGCGTTCTGACCCGTTGTCCCATTACATTATATACTTCAAGCGTTACCGTTGAAGACTCTGCAATTTGATATCTGATATTTGTACTGGGATTGAATGGGTTTGGATAATTCTCCATCAGCTCAAAGGTCAGTGGGGTATCCCCTTCATGAGTACTTGTTACCGTTTGAACCCATGTAATATCAGTGGGATCCGTAATCAGACCCTCTGTGCTGACTGCCGCCAACCGGTAATGATAATCCGTACTTTCCTGCAGATCTTCATCCGTATAGTTGGTACTGGAGGTTCGGGCGATTTCTTCAAAATCATCGATATGTATATCATCAAAACCGCCACGATATACCACATATTCCTCTACCTCATCATCACCATAGGGAGCATCCCAGCTAAGATCGACCGCAGAACTGGTGATATTGGAAGCCGACACATTTTGCGGGACACTCAAATGCGGATGAAGTGGTGCATCAGGATCGGTTGAAACGAAGTCCACAAAAATCATGGGAGGATCGTCGGCATAATCGGTATCATAATTGATCCGTATGCCAACGCGAGCCAGATTCGCATCGTCTCTCACAGTCCGGTCTTCGTTGATCCAGTGTGTAATTGTACTCCACTCTCCGGGTGTTATGGCTTCGTTGGTGGGAACATTATAGCCTGTTTGACTATAGTCGAATCCGCCACCATGGTCATACATATGAAAAAGGACCACAGCGTTGATCTTATCGACTTCTGATTCCGGAACCAAAACCCGGGCATGGATATGCTGCTGAAGCTGCGCTCCTTGTGTAACAGGATAATCTTTGGACATCCGGAAGTCATTAGTTGTCCCGATGGTTTCAGGGTTACCCTTGAAAGCAACGGAATAGATACCGCTATAAGAAAGCGTGTCAACGGCTTCCAATGTGGCACGTTCCTGATACCACGTATTTTGATCCCTGTTATCCGGCCTCGAAGCCGACAGAACACTGGAAGGATTCGTGAAGTGCCAGGTGGCATACGAATCGAATTCAATGGTTTCATCGACCACAGTGAAATCCTGTGCCGATGCATAAGCAACGAAACTAATGCTTATAACCATCATCAGGGTTATTCGTGTCAAATTTTTCATATTTGCTTTGTGTTTTTGTATTAATTGTTTGCATTACAATTAACCATACTAAATTAATCAGTTAGTTAGAATGTAATGAGTGATCAGTAATCATTTTTTTATAGGCCATAAGAC
>SLLW01000255.1 GCA_007133875.1 Balneolales bacterium
ACCTGGGTATACGAAATCCCACACTATGATTTTAAGATAGGGGTTCATGCATTCCACGACGGTGGACGTGTTTATGATTACGGTGACGATCTCTCCGATCTGTTCCGGGATTATCACCGAACGTTTGGCGGTGGCATCGCAACCGCACTGTTTACTCCCGACTTTATCCTGCGCATCGATACCGGCTTTTCCGATGAGATGTTCCGGCTTTATATGAATGTGGGATATATGTTCTGATCCGTTCTCCAACAGATTATGGAAATAACCGACTTCTTACTGCTTCTGCTTGTTTTTCTGATTTCTGCGTTCGGATCCCGCTGGATGATGAACCGATTGGGTTACGGCATTCACGGACGGCTCGCAAGCGGACAGACCATCATCCTGATAATCATGAAAATTATTCTGATGACCATATGGGCCATTGTATTAATAGTCCTGTTATGGTTGATGGGGATCAATCCGTTGGAACTATAAGTCTTGCAAATATTAATCCTGCAAAACCTGGCTGCCAAAACAACCTGGAACCATGATACCGACGGGCACTACAAATAGACGTATGTACAGCCGTCACCGCCTTCCTGGATGGGTGCGATCTCAAAACGGGTGACATCCTTGCGCGACTGCAAGTGGTGGTGGACCAGTTTTCGTAAAATTCCATCTCCTCTGCCGTGGATGATGGTCAACTGCTGAATGCCCCGTGACAGGCCCTCATCCACATAGCGGGTTACCTCACGGATAGCTTCATCCCCGCGTTTACCCCGAATATCGAGTGATGTAGCAAAGGGGCGGGCGGTTTCGCCATCCGGCCGGGCCAGGTTTACCCGGTATCCTTTGTTTTTTTTGGGTGATGACGGGTGCTCAGTCAGCTCAAGATTGTCAAATCGTGTTTTCAGACGCAAGCCCTTTACAGCAACCGTCGCTTTTTTGCCGCTAACCTCAATCAGCTCCCCGATGGTATTGCTGTCGAGCAGTCGGACCGCATCACCAATATCCGGATCTTTGGAAGCAGTGCTGCCCTTTTTTCGGGGGCGTTGACGCTGTTTTTTACGTTCGTGTACCTGGGTGCTCAATCGGGCCACCTCGTCCCGTTTTTGCTTCAGGACCTCCTTGTCCTTTTCTGATGCCGCACGGATAGCCTCTTCAATTCTACGGTTGGCATCCTTTAACAGTGCCTCAGCCTCCGCTACGGACTTTTGCCGAATGGCATCGCTCTCTTCCTGGATGTGATCCAGGCGACTGTCCAGATCCTTTTTGGACACTTCCCATGATTGCTGTTTTTGGTCCATTTCCCGTTTGATACGCTGAAGCTCCTGGGACTCCTGCTCCAGGCTAATGATCAGCGACTCCAGTTTGTTTTTACCTGCTCCAACCCATTCCCGGGCGCGTCGGGTCAGTTCCGTCGGAACATGCAGCCGGTCGGCTATTTCAAAAGCGTAACTGCTTCCGGGTATTCCTTTCTGGAAAAAGTAGGTGGGTGATAACGTTTTCTGGTCAAATTCCATTGACGCATTTTCCCAACCTGCTGTCTCATGGGCGAAAATTTTAAGGGCTCCGTGGTGGGTGGTAATGATACTGCGAACCCCGTTTTCTGATAACATTTCAAGAAAACCCTGCACCAAAGCCGTGCCTTCATCCGGGTCGGTGCCGCTGCCGGCCTCGTCAATCAGAACCCAGCCTCCCGGCCGGGCATTCAGCAATACCTCTTTCATCCATGTTAAACGGGACGAAAATGTGCTGAGGTCATTGTCAATGGATTGTTCATCACCCATGTCGACATATAATCCGGAAGCACACGATATTTTTGCTCCCTCTTGTGCCGGAACAGGAATACCGCATTGTGCCAGGACCATGGTCAGTCCGAACGTTTTGAGTGTGACTGACTTCCCGCCGGCATTCGGACCGGTAATGATAATTCCTTTTTCATCAGGGCCCATCTCCAGATTCAGCGGAACGACATTTCTTTTTGCTTCATTATGATTTTTGAACTTAAGTAGCAGCAGGGGGTTTCGGCACTCTTTGAGTGATATGGTGCCTTTGGAGGTAATATCCGGGATGATGCCACCCCATCGCATCCCCAGGCGGGCAGATGCATAGATGGCGTCAATCCGGCCAATAGCCTCGCTGTTACAGGTAATTGTATCGGCGTGTTCGCCGACATGGTGTGTCAATTCCCGCAGCAGCCGGTCAGCCTCACGAGACCAGGCGGTCTCCAGTTCCCGGATCTCATTATTTTTTTCGAAGACCTCAACCGGCTCGATGTAGACTGTCTGGCCGGTGGCAGAGGTGTCATGGATAAAACCCTTTATTTTTCGTTTGTACTCCGCTTTTACAGGTATAACAAGACGGCCACCCCGGAGTGTGGCCTCTTCATCACTGGTCATGCCCGATGCTCTGCCTTCTCTCAGAATACGCTGCAGGACGGATCTTGCAGACTCTTTTCGGCTCTGAATCTGTCGGGTGATGCGTGACAGTTCGGGACTGGCATCCGGCTTGATGCCGCCATCATCATCGACCACTTTCCGGATATGTTGTTCGAGCTCTTTGAGCGGGGGCAGGGTTTCGGCTATTTGCCAGATTTCGGAGGCGGTTTCCCGGTGTTGTGAAAAAAAAGAGTGCAGTTTTCTGGTCGACTCTGTCCAGCTGCCGATGTGCGCCAGGGTTGATCCGTCCAGGACATACCGTTCAATGACAGAGCG
>SLLW01000338.1 GCA_007133875.1 Balneolales bacterium
CAGAACTATCGCCGCGAAAGTGGAAACGATGTGCCGGTCATGATTTCCGGTACCATTGTGGACCAGAGCGGACGCACACTTTCGGGTCAGACAACCGAAGCGTTCTGGATCTCCATCTCCCACATGCCCAATCTCCTGAGCGTGGGCCTTAACTGTGCGCTCGGTTCCAAACAGATGCGCCCGTTCATTCAGGAACTCTCTGAAATAGCCACCACCAACGTCTCTCTCTATCCGAATGCCGGTTTGCCAAACGAATTCGGCGGTTATGATGAAACGCCGGAATATATGGGAGAGCAGCTCGAATCATATATAAAAGAAGGATGGCTCAATATTGTCGGCGGTTGCTGCGGAACCACCCCGGAGCATATCACCGAGTTCGCCAGGGTCGCTGCAAAACACAAACCACGTGATATTTCAGAAGTTGAACCGTATCTGCGGTTAAGTGGCCTCGAACCGCTGGTTGTACGTCCGGAAACCAATTTTGTAAATATTGGCGAACGGACCAATGTGACCGGATCCAAAAAGTTTATGCGCCTTGTTCGTGAAGAGTTATACGAGGAGGCGCTCTCTGTAGCCCGTGATCAGATTGAAAACGGGGCACAGGTGATCGATGTGAATATGGACGAGGGCATGCTTGAGTCAGAACAGGTCATGACCACGTTTCTCAATCTGATTATGGCGGAGCCGGATATTGCCCGCGTGCCGGTGATGGTCGACTCCTCAAAGTGGTCGGTTATTGAAGCCGGCTTAAAGTGCCTGCAGGGCAAAGCAATTGTCAACTCCCTGAGTCTCAAGGAAGGGGAAGAAGATTTTCTTGCAAAAGCCCGCAAGGTCCGGGATTACGGTGCCGCAGTGGTAGTCATGGCTTTTGACGAAGATGGCCAGGCCGATAATTTCGAACGGCGGATCGAAATCTGCGAACGTGCCTATCGGCTGCTGATTGATGAACTCAACTTCCCTGCCCAGGATATCATTTTTGATCCCAATATCCTGACCGTTGCCACCGGAATCGATGAGCACAACAACTATGCGATTGATTTCATGAAGGCCACAAAGTGGATTAAGGAGAACCTGCCCATGGCGAAGGTGAGCGGAGGTGTCAGCAATATCTCGTTCTCATTCCGCGGCAACAATCCGGTCAGGGAGGCGATGCACTCATCATTCCTCTATCACGCGATAAAAGCGGGACTGGATATGGGAATTGTCAATGCCGCCCAACTTGAAGTCTACGAAGAGGTTCCGAAAGATCTGCTCGAACTTGTCGAGGACGTCATTTTCAACCGTCGTGATGATGCCACCGAGCGCCTGGTCGATTTTGCCGAAACGATTAAGGAACAGGGCTCCAAAAGCTCTGTAAAAAAAGATGAGTGGCGAAGCCTGCCGGTTAACAAACGGCTGGAACATGCCCTGCTCAAAGGTATTGTAGAATATATTGATGAAGATACCGAGGAGGCGCGCCAACAGTATGACCAGGCTTTGAGTGTTATTGAAGGCCCGCTGATGGATGGCATGAACATTGTAGGCGACCTGTTCGGAAAAGGAAAAATGTTTCTGCCCCAGGTTGTGAAAAGTGCCCGGGTGATGAAAAAAGCTGTTGCCTATCTGATCCCGTTCATCGAAGAGCAGAAACGGCAGAACAAGGATAACCGGCCAAAAGGCAAAGTACTGCTCGCTACCGTCAAGGGCGATGTCCACGACATCGGCAAAAATATTGTGGGAGTAGTGCTGAGTTGCAACAACTATGAAGTGATCGATCTCGGTGTCATGGTCCCCACCCAGAAAATCCTGGATGAGGCTGTCGAACAGAAGGTGGACGTAATCGGACTCAGCGGACTCATCACTCCGTCACTTGATGAAATGGTGAATATCGCCAAAGAGATGCAGACACGCGGTATGGAGCTGCCGTTGCTAATCGGCGGCGCGACAACCTCGCGGATTCATACGGCTGTAAAAATCGCCCAGCAGTACGACGGACCGGTTATTCACGTACTGGATGCCTCCAAAAGCGTCCCGGTTGTCAGCCACCTCCTCTCCGATACCAGCAAAGCTGAGTTTGTGGACGGGATCGAGGAAGAGTATAAGAAAGTTCGCGAACGACACTCGAAACGGACCCAAACAAAAAGTTATGTGTCACTTGAGGGAGCCCGTAACAACCGGATCGCCATCACCTGGAAAAAGGAAGATGTGGTACGTCCCAATAGTACCGGGATTATATCCCTGGATCCGCCTGACCTGGAGACACTACGGAAATATATCGACTGGACTCCGTTTTTTATTACCTGGCAGCTTACCGGGAAATACCCATCCATCTTTGAAGATGAAAAATATGGCGAACAGGCGCGTAAACTGTTTGATGACGCCCAGAAAATGCTCGACCTGATCGTTTCCGAAAAATGGCTGCAGCCCCAGGCCGTTTGCGGTCTGTTTCCCGCCAACAGCATCGGTGACGATATCGAGATCTATGAAGATGAATCGCGGTCGAAGGTCAAATCGGTGCTGCGGATGCTGCGTCAGCAAACCCGCAAACGATCCGGTCAACCGAACCGGTCGCTCGCCGATTACATAGCTCCAAAAGATTCCGGTATAGACGATTATGTCGGAGGATTTGCAGTGACAACGGGACATGGAATAGAGAAACCGCTCGCACAATTCGAAAAAGAGAATGACGATTACAATGCCATCATGCTGAAGG
>SLLW01000272.1 GCA_007133875.1 Balneolales bacterium
AGATCAAGCGCAATCACGATAAAAGCATTTTCAAAAGGATAAATGTACAATCTTTCGACCCGCGTTCGCTGCGGGCCTTTCGTGAAATCGCCCCATCTGTCCCGGTTGCCATTCTCACCTATCAGGATGAAACCGTTGACGACCACATCGACTTTTTTGGTTTTTTACCGGAGATCTACTCCCCTAATTACGGACTGTTGACACCGGAACATATGCGCCGGGCTCACGATCTGGGTATGCGTGTCATTCCCTGGACCGTAAACCGTCATGACGAGATCCTTCAGATGGTCAGGCTGGGTGTTGATGGAATAATCACTGACTATCCGAATCACTTTCACGATCTGTATCCGGATGCGGGATCGGCTGATGAAGATTGCAGCAATTTGTCAGAAGTCTGATCAGTCTGCGGACATTCTCGCGTCAATGAAGGACTTGACTGCCAGAATAAGATAGAGGATACTGTACAATGCCATCAGCGAACGGCCCATTACGCTGACCCCCATTCCTTCGTCTATCTCTCCAAAAAGTGCCAGAAGGCCCGGAAAGGAACCGATCAGGCCAATAAGCGCAATCAGGACGGCCGCATGCATGATATGCTTGCGGATCGACTCCTTCATGGCCAGCCGGCCAAGGATTACAAATACAATTCCGAAAAATGCCGGAATAAGCGCGGTAATGCTGGCAGCACCAGAAACGATGTAGCTGACAATACCGAGAATAACCAAAATGAAACCAAAATATCGTGTTGTATCGGGCATGCTCATTATTTTTTTATTGGACTATTGTTGAAGTTTTATGATTTACTGATCCTCATCCCTGTCAGGCACGATTTGTCCGGTCGGTGTAATACGCTCCCCTTCGCGTGGCGGACGTGTTGGAAAATCGCTGATGGGTATATTCGGGTCACGATCATGGGGAACATAATGGCTGTGATTTCCATGCGGTACCTCCCGGTAAGGCCGGGAATCGAATACGCCCAGGGAGTCGGCAACAACAATAGCCGCCAATACAAGAGCAATAGCAATAAACAACGTCCGGATTTTTTTTCGCCGGGTCATATCGGATGAACATATTTAGAGGTGGATTGACAAAAAATATACAGATAGATGGCCTGATTTCCCAGTTAGCTGAAACATCTGCTGATCGGGATCACCAGGTGCTTTGCCAGGCTTATCAACCTGATTTCTCCGGTTGCTGATATTCCTGCCGTTTGAAAAAAATTAATCACCTGATTGGAACGATCGCAACTGATTCAGACTTTTTAGGATGGTTGATAGATTCAGATACCACTATCGGGGAGCTGCTTTGTCAAAGTCAACGAAATAACAGAAATATCGATCACACAGTTTCAAAATGAACGGCCTTTTCAGGATACTTGATATGAAGAGCGGCATCTGCCGAAATGTGGTGATCCATTGTGCAGCTGTTGTCGCAATGGGACTTGCGCTGATTCCAGGAACCGGAAATGCCATAAACACTGCAAATGTGGCAACGGCTGTGGTCGATACCACCTCAGAATCCGGCCGCGGGGTGCTGCACGGTACGATTCGCGATGCCACCGACGGATCCCCGCTGGAATTCGCCAATGTCCTAATTGAGGGAACCAATTTCGGAACCAGTGCCAATGCCGACGGGGAGTATGAATTGCGCAATGTCCCTCCGGGCCGGTATAATATCCGGTTCAGTTATATTGGATACCGAACCCGGACCATTTACGAGATCCAGATCAGCCGAAACCGTGATCTCCGGCTGGATGTGGAACTTGAACCCGATGCCCAACAACTGGGTGAAATTGTGATCCGTCCCTCTCCTTTCAACAGCACCGAAGAGAGTCCGGTATCGAAACGCACGGTCAGTACTTCCGAAATTGAGCGGGCCCCCGGTGGTAACCGGGATATCTCCCGGGTGGTTCAGTCGCTGCCCGGTGTCGCAACCGGTATCGGCGGATTCCGGAACGACCTGCTTGTCCGGGGTGGTGCCCCGGGAGAGAACGCATTCTACCTGGACGGTGTGGAGGTGCCGACCATCAACCACTTCACAACACAGGGAGCATCCGGCGGACCGGTCGGGCTCATCAACGTTGATTTCATCCGGGAGGTCGATTTTTACTCCGGCGCTTTTCCCGCAAACCGGGGGAATGCCCTGAGTTCGGTCATGGAGTTGCGTCAGCGGAGCGGAACCGACAATTACGGTTTTACCGCTACGGTCGGGGCGAGTGACCTGGGTGTTACTGCCGAAGGGCCGGCCGGCGAAAATGCCGATTTTATTTTTTCCTACCGCCGGTCTTATCTGCAATTTCTGTTTGAGCTGCTCGAACTCCCATTTCTCCCGACCTACAACGATATGCAGTTCCGTTTTCGCTACCGTCCATCCGCCAATCACGAATTCACCCTTATCGGACTCGGAGCCATCGACGATTTTTCGTTGAACACCGGCGCCAACGATACCGAACAGCAGCGCTATATTCTCGGATACCTGCCCGTTAACGAACAGTGGAACTACACCGGCGGGCTGAGGTACCGGAATTTTGGTGAGAACCGGACCACTACCGTTGTCCTGAGCCGGAACAAACTCAACAACCGTGCATTCAAATACGAAAACAACGACAGCAGCAATCCGGAAAATCTCATTCTTGACTACACATCGGTAGAGACTGAAACCAAGGCACGTGTTGAAAACGAGTTCC
>SLLW01000301.1 GCA_007133875.1 Balneolales bacterium
AAGTAGACTATGAGGAGATCAACCGAAACAAAATGATCATCCTCGACAAACTGAATCGTCACGGAATTGATATTACCGCCATTGAGGCTGTTGTGGGTCCGACGGTCACCCTGTATGAACTTCAGCCGGCACCGGATGTCAAAATCAGCAAAATTGAGAGTTATGCCAATGATCTGAAAATGGCGATGGCAACCAAAGGCCTGCGAATCATTGCCCCGATTCCCGGAAAGTCTGCCGTCGGGATTGAAGTTCCCAACCAGCAGCGGGAGATCGTTTATATCCGGTCGCTCATAAATACCCGAAAGTTTGCAGAAACAACCATGGCACTACCGGTGGCATTTGGCCGGACTATTGAAAACGAAGTGTTTATGGTGGACCTTGCCCGACTTCCCCACCTGTTGATGGCGGGTGCAACCGGTTCCGGTAAAACCGTTGGTATCAACACCATCATTACCTGTCTGTTATACAAGTGCCATCCGGATGATCTCAAGTTTGTGATGATCGATCCCAAAAAGATCGAACTATCACTCTTCCGGAATATACAACAGCATTTTTTGGCAACGCTGCCCAATGCCACCGAACCCATAATCACGGATACCAGTGAGGTTCTTCAGGTGCTGAACAGCGTTTGCAAGGAGATGGATTCGCGATATGAATTGCTGAAAATGGGTGGAGTGCGTGATATTGCATCCTATAACAAAAAATTCAAAAGTGGCTCTCTGGAAGAAGATCTGGGTCATCGCCATTTGCCGTATATCGTGGTAGTTATTGATGAGCTTGCCGACCTGATGATGACCGCCGGAAAACAGATTGAAGAACCGATTGCACGATTAGCCCAGCTTGCCCGGGCTGTGGGTATCCATCTGGTTGTTGCAACACAGCGGCCCTCGGTCAATGTCATAACCGGTACCATCAAAGCCAATTTCCCGGCACGGATCGCCTATCAGGTGGCATCCAAAATCGACTCCCGGACCATTTTGGACACGATGGGTGCCGACCAGTTGGTGGGTCGCGGTGATATGTTATATAATGGTGGAGGTGCGGCAATGATCCGCCTGCAAAATGCGTTTGTATCTACGGAAGAGGTAGAACGAATCAATGCTTTCATCGGAGAGCAGATCGGATACCAACATCCCTATTACCTGCCGGAAATCGAAGACCCGAACAGTGCAAACAGTCCGCTCGACAAAAGCGAACGGGATGAACTGTTTGAGGAGGCTGCAAGGGTGCTTGTATTGCATAAGCAAGGCTCGGTATCGCTTCTCCAGCGAAAATTGAAACTCGGTTATAACCGGGCGGGACGACTCATCGACCAACTTTTTTCTGCCGGAATCGTCGGACCTTATCAGGGAAGTACGGCACGGGAAGTGCTGGTTGAAGATGAAGAAGAACTTGAACAGTTGTTACGGGAACTGGATGAATAATTTATTGTACACTACGAGTCGGCCATCAACCAATTTCAAAGCGGGAGTCCGGGGAAGTCTGATACTTTTCATACTGGCCCTGTTGCTCGTATGGTCAGATCCGGCCGTGGCTGCCGACGACCCGGACGAGCTGGATCGTGCGCGTCGCATGTTTGAAGAGGGCATTGTATTACATGCACAAATGAGCCATGAGTTCCTGGATTCCTATACCGGAGAAACGCAGATAACCGAGGGGGAGATCTGGATATCGAAAGCCCGGTATAAGGTTAAAGCGGAGCAGCAGACGATACTGGTTGATGATGATCTTTCCCGTGTTTACAACTCAGCACAAAATAAACTTGTCATCAGTGAGTATGAGGCCGAGGAAGACGATTTTGCTCCATCCCGTTTCTTTTCCGAGTCAGAAGAGGTGTACACGGTATCCGAATCACACAAAGAAAATGGAGTCAATGTGTTTGTATTACACAGCGATGATCCGTTTGAACTATTTCTGGAAGTGATTATCCGGATTGACGATGACCTGAAACCGCTTGAAATCGAAGCTGTTGACCAGATGGAGAACCGCTTGAAGACGGTTTTTACAGATGCGCAGTATCTTGAATATGCGGAGACCATGTTCCACCTTGAATATCCGGATGATGCGGAAATCATTGACTTGCGTAAGTAATCATTTATGGTAAAAAAGTACATCCGGCTGTTTGTCAGTCTGCTGATAGCGGCATTATTCCTCTGGCTTGCCTTAAAAGACGTCTCGTTTTATGAAGTCAGGCTGACACTGAACAAGCTTACATGGTACTGGCTTTTTCCCTATCTGATTGTCTCTTTACTGAGTCACTATTTACGTTCAGAGCGCTGGCGTCAGTTAATCGAACAGGGAGGTGTAACAACCAGCAGATGGACCCTTTTCAGCGGGGTTATGGTGGGATACATGATAAACTATGCTGTTCCAAGACTTGGCGAGGTATCACGTTCGGTCTATGTCGGTAACAGAGAGCAGATCAGCAGAACCAAACTAATGGGGACCGTGGTGCTTGAACGGGCACTGGATATGCTGGTGATGATGGTTCTGATCGTCTTCGTTATTTTTTATCTGTTCAGTGATTACACGTTGATCAGGCCGATACTCGGAGAGGAAACAGTTAGCTGGTTACAGACTTTATTGAGTCTGGAAGGAATTCTGGTACTGGGGTTGTTACTTTTAGCCGTACTAATTGCCGCTATACTATTTTATTACGTGTTCAAATTATTAAACCGAT
>SLLW01000063.1 GCA_007133875.1 Balneolales bacterium
GCTGGTCAGGATCCCGGTGATTTTCTGGGGCGTTTGATACGCTTCTTTTTTTGTGATGCGGCCTGAGGCCGTTCACTATCCGTCCATTCCGGATCAGCTTCCGATGCGTCCGGATCGGGGTTTCCGTCTTCATCAACATAGGGAATCGATACTTTTCGCGGCTTTCTGGCGGGCGTATCCTGCAAGCCGCGGCCTTTCTTGTCAATCCGGTCTTCGCTGCGAAGCGTATCGACTACGGCGTCCAGAATACCATTGACAAAACGGCCTGATTTCGCGGTCGAATAGTTCTTGGCGATTTCGATGGCTTCATTGATAGTGACTTTGGTCGGAATATCTTCAAACGTCAGAAATTCGGTGATGGCCATCTGCAGGATGATCCGGTCAACCGTGGCAAGACGCCCGATATCCCAATTGGCAATATGATCCCTGATGAGGGTATCGGTTTGCTCCAGATTATCCAGAGACCTCAGAAACAACCGCTCGGCAAATGCCAGTCCTGTAGCATCTTCCTTTAATCCCGGATTAACAATGGTTTGAAGAACTTCTTCGGGGTGATGGTCACCGAGCTGCGAAGCATATAGCGCCTGTAAAACGGTTTCCCTGATTTTTCGCCTGTTGGACATACGTTGGTTACTATAAAACTGCCGTGAGTTGCAAATCTTATAAAGGTACGGATTTTAGCATTAACATATCGGGTGGATTATGCTGACGCCATCAACACACAACCCGCAAATCGTGATTCAGGACTCATCATCCTCATCCGAAAACAGGGAGGAGCTGAGATACCGGTCCCCGATGTCACAAGTGATGCAAACTATCACTCCATGATCGAGCTCCCCGGCCAGTTTTAAAGCCGCTGCCAGGCATCCGCCGCTGCTCATGCCGGCAAAAATGGCCTCTTCCCGTGCCATGCGGCGGGTCATGGCGACCGACTCTTCCTGGCTGACATCAATAGTGCGATCTACCCGGTCCGCTTCAAAAATTTTGGGCAGAAACTCGGGCGTCCATCGCCTGATTCCGGGAATCTGGGATCCGTCTTTCGGCTGAACCCCTACGATCTGCACATCCGGATTCTGCTCTTTTAAATAGCGGGAAACGCCCATAATGGTGCCGGTGGTCCCCATGGATGAAACAAAATGGGTGATTTCTCCCTTTGTATCATTCCAGATTTCGGGTCCGGTGGACCGGTAGTGCATCCAGTAGTTGTCGGGGTTGGCAAACTGGTCGAGCATATAGTAATCGCCGGTTTCTGCCATCTCTTCGGCGACCGTCCGTGAGTACTCGATCGTCTTTTCGCCCGGGGTAAGAATAACTTCCGCTCCATATGCACGCATCGTGTCTATGCGCTCCTTTGTGGAGTTGTCGGGCATGACCAGCGTCATCTGCAGGTTTTTGAGCCGGGCGATCATTGCCAGTGCTATGCCGGTGTTGCCGCTGGTAGCCTCCACCAGTTTGTCCCCCGGACGAATATCCCCGCGTTCCAGCGCCGCGGATATCATACCGTACGCGGCCCGGTCTTTGACACTTCCTCCGGGATTGCGCCCCTCCAACTTGCAATAGATTGCAACGTCCGGTGACTTGGGGATGTGTTCCAGCCGGACGATCGGGGTGTTTCCAATGAGATCTTCGAGGGTCATTATTTTAATTCCAGATATTGTAAGTGTTGCAGGTTTCGTGAGCTACAGGCTGTTACGACGTATTCCGGACGATACATCAGAATAACCATTTACGTAAACAATTTGGAGAGACGAATGATTTCGAAGAGGTACGTCAGTGCGAATATCCACTTTATTACGGCGAACTTTCCGAGACTCCCCGATTCTCCTGGCGGGCGACATAGGTGATGCGTGACCACTCCGGTACACTCTCCGTAAGCCAAACATTGCCTCCAATCACACTATGGCGGCCTACGACTGTGTCACCGCCGAGTATTGATGCGCCGGCGTAAATAACCGCATAATCTTCAATGGTAGGGTGGCGCTTAACCGCCGCATCCTCTTTGCGCACACTCAGAGCTCCGAGTGTGACCCCCTGATAGATTTTTACATGATCCCCGATGATGGTGGTCTCCCCGATAACAATACCGGTCCCGTGATCAATACAGAAATGGCGGCCGATTTGTGCTCCGGGGTGGATATCGATACCTGTATGGCTGTGTGCGTTTTCGGTAATCATTCGGGAGAGCAGCAGATATCCCTTGTCATGCAGAAAATGAGCGACCCGGTAAGATGTGATGGCGTAGAAACCGGGATAGGTGCGAATCACTTCGGTCCGGCTTTTAGCGGCCGGATCACCATCATACATCGCCTGAATGTCAAGCTCCAGCTTCGCTTTGATATCCGGCAGAGACCCCCAGAACTCCTCAGCCAATGCTTCAACATTTGTTACCTGGCACTCGGAACATTTCCGTAGAATAATGCAGAACTCCTCTTTCAATTCGGAACTGAGGGTTTCCAGTTGCGCTACAGAGCGGTAGCGTGTATTGCTGAATTCCGGAAAGAGAAAGCCCAGCAACCGGTTGAAAAAAGCGACCACCAGTACCGGCGACGGGCATTGCGCTGCACGCTGGTGTTCCTCAAAAAGTTTTTGCATATATGTCTTATCCATAGAATATCAAATATATTCATATTCTCTGAGAGATGTGACACCCCGCACAAATCTCTCCCCCGGGCACGCTCTTCCGGCGGATATCGCTAATTCCTGTATATCAATCAGATGACCGGCAAGTTCATGAATTTCACTATCCCTAACACTTCCTGTCGAAATCAAGTTCGTATTGATAACTCATGGGAGGATCATCTTCCGGACCGGCGGACAACACCGGGAGTATGGATTCGGATCCGGACCCGAACTCGAACCCTGACCCGAATCCGCGATGTTGTCCCTGCAGCACGCAAGGCCTTTGTGTCATTTTGGGCATTGGTCGTGCTGACAGCGTGCGGCGGATCGTATGAACGGCCCGATTACCGCGATAGTACAGCTGATGCGGAGGTATTTGCAGAAGAAATGATGATTTCCGCTGCTCATCCGGCAGCGGTGGATGCGGGGCTGAGCATACTTGAAAACGGCGGTAACGCCATGGATGCTGCGGTGGCCGTACAGATGGCGCTGAATGTTGCAGAACCGCCGGAAAGCGGGATCGGCGGGGGTGCCTTTCTGTTGTACAAGAACGGCGAAACCGGTGAACTGACCGTTTTTGACGGACGGGAAACGGCTCCGGCTGCTGCCACACCCGACAGGTTTACGGTTTTTGGATATACCATGCCGCTCTGGGCCGCGGTTCCCACGGGCCGGTCTGTCGGTGTTCCCGGTACCGTCGCCATGCTGCATCAGGCCCATTCTGATGCCGGTAAGCTGGACTGGGAATCACTTTTTGATCCGGCCATCCGCCTGGCTGTGGATGGGGTGCCGATGCCCGGCCGGCTGCAGCGCCAACTGGATAACGACCCGTCGTTATGGCTGTTCCGGGAGACCCGGCATCTCTTTATGCGCCGTGACGGGGACTCCCTTTTTCGCAATCCGCAACTTGCGGAAACCTTCCGTGGACTTGCATCCGAAGGACCCGGTTTTTTTTATGACGGCCCTCTCACCGAACGTATGGTCGATGCCGCCGCCAGTCGCCGACCCGGTCGGAGTGATCTGACCCTCACCGACTTCCGTAATTACCAGGCTGTTACGAGGGATGCCGTCTGCAGCAATTACCGGGAATGGACCATATGTGGTATGCCTGCACCATCATCAGGGGGCATCACCCTTTTGCAGATTCTCGGCATGCTGGAACATTTTCCAATCGGATCCATGACACCGGGCGATCCTCAGGCGTTGCATCTGATTGCCGAGACGAGCCGCCTGGCTTTCGCCGACCGGGCACGTTATATCGGGGATCCCGATTTTGTGGATGTCCCGCAACAGCAGTTGCTCGATTCGCTCTATCTTGCCGCAAGAGCAGCACTTATTGATCCCGGACGGGCGGCCGAACGGGTACACCCCGGTGAGCCAGAACACTTGGGGCTCGATTACGAAAATTCCAATAATTTCCGTGAAATATCCGCATTTCCATTCCGGCAACCGGAGCAGGTAGCCGGTGGGGTATCATCCGGTAAACGAGACGGCTGGTTTCCCGGTTTTCGATCCATGTTTCCCCGGGAGGAGGACGGAATTCGGCCCCATCCCGGTACCACAGGCACTTCCCATTTCTCGATCGTTGACCGTGACGGCAATGCCGTCTCCATGACCACATCCATCGAATCACCCTTTGGCAGCCGGATTATGACCGACGGATTTCTGCTCAACAATCAGTTGACCGATTTTGATTTTCATCCCGGTAGTGATGAACAACCCTCGCCCAATGCCGTGGCTCCGGGGAAACGACCGCGCAGTTCCATGGCTCCGGTGATGGTGTTTGACGATTCGGGTGAACTCAGGCTGGTGGCCGGCTCCCGGGGTGGGAGCCGGATCATCGGGTATGTCCTGAAAACCCTGATCGGTGTGCTGGATTGGGAAATGTCGCTGCCGCAGGCCATCAGCCTTCCCAATGTGCTGCATCGGGGTGACTATCTGGAGATGGAGTCGGAAACGCCCTGGGCCGATTCAGCCGGCGAGCTGGAAGCCATGGGACACGACGTGCGTGTTCACTCGCTTGAGAGTGGCGTCCACGGTATCGAGCGCGTCGTAATTCCATCGGGTGATTTTATAAGTGACGAGCCGGACAGGATCGTCTGGCGCGGCGGTGCCGATCCGCGGATGGAGGGCGTTGCCCGTGGAGACAGGGTACCATCATCTCCCCGATAACGTTTCATTTATTTTGCAACATCATATTGCCATTCATAGTAAAAGCCGGGATTAGGACCTGAAGTCAAGCCATTTGGTGTTGTTATATAAGATCTTAACCAAAGTAGATACTATGAAATTCAGGAATTTCCGTTACCTCCTTTCTTACATAATCCCCATGGGTATGATGATGACGATGTTCAGCTGCTCACCGGAGCGGCCGCTCGAAGTAACTACCGATACCACCGGAGATACCTTTTCACCAATCCGCTTTCACAAAGATGGGACACATATCTACATGAGTACCGACACCGGTGACCGGAATTTTTCAGAACTGGTGCTCTTCAATCCGGATAGTTGCATCACCGGGTGCCGGTTTCATTTTTTCCATGGCGATGCTGATTTATGGGAAAGAACCGTGAGTTATGCAGCGCCGCCTGGAAGTGGCAGAACGGTAAGGATCCACATGGCAAAAATGGTCAGCAGCATCGTCGATGCAAAAACCACCGCCCAAACTTTTGAGGCATCCACGGAGGGTGCCGCAGCAGCTCCGCCCCGAAGTTTTACGGCAATTTCAATGCCAAGCAGAATGGTGGTTGCGGCAGCTGACATCATGCAAAATGGACAGACAGCACCGATAACCCCAAGCTGCAGATAGACAAATCCCATGGATGCGAGGAATCCGAGGCCGGTAATCGGCAGCAGCAGGCGCTCCAGCCGTTCGTTTTTCGTGGATAGCCAGAGGGCGCCAAGGGCGATCATCACAATGTAGTAGACCGCTCCGATGGTTGCAAGGGGAATTGGGCCTACGTATGCCCATTGACTGGTGATTACCTGCATGCTGCCCGGCAGATTAGCCCCTTCAGGGATCAGCGGTATCGCCCAGAAGTGTACAGCGGTTAAAATGACGCTGGCTACCCAGCCCATCATGGCGACTACGATGAATCCGACAATAAATTTGTTCATAATTGATCCTGTTTATTACTTTTTATTATGGTTTGCTTTTTTCAAAGCCTTCAATGACCGCAACAGGTGCAGGCCGGCTATAAAATATAAGTATATAAATAACTATATACAAATATAACAAGCCCGTTAGAATTTGTCAACACCCGGGGCTTCCATCTTTATTTTTCCAATTTTATTACCTACTATAGATCTGCTGTAACTAACTTTAATTAACGGGGTTATACTATGGGGTTACCAACTTTCACATTGCGAAAGATTTGCCGGAAATCCGGGCAGACTATCGTTGCCGGAACGCTTTTCCTGACAGTGTTAACAATGTCAGGATGCATGACCTTTGAAACGGGTGTCCAGTCGGCTATCGATCAGGCCGTAAGCGAAGCAGTAGAGCGCGAGATGAGTGCATGGCTGGCAGGATACACCGATGTCATGATGTATCAACTGGCATATACACAGGTATTTTTCATCGGCGGTTACGGTATTGATCCGGATATGTTCCAGGAAGGACAGGGAACAACCTGGCATGTAACTTCGGTGGACGATGACGAGTCCATGTCCTATATAGCGGAACGGGCTTTGCTTAAACGGATGGAGGATGGCTCAACCTGGTGGTACCTAACGTTTGAAGGCGAAGAGATGGATAAAATCACCTATGAAATTCTCCTGTCACCCGAACTGCAGGCCCGTGAAATGTATTTTCAGGATCCCGAATCCGGAGAGGTCCGGCATCATGAGTTCGCTCATGATGATACCGAGATGGACGAAACCGAAGAGGGGGATGAAACCCTGGAAGCCATGGGGTATCAGACCGGGTATTACTATACCGAAGCCTGGGATGATTATCGCGAAGGAACGGAAAGTATCGTAGTTGGAAACAGGACGTTTCAGACGGATGTGCTCCTCTTCACTCCGGAGAATATGGAAGCAGAGATGGAGGACGATTACGACGGCGAAGCGTTTGAATACCGCTGGTGGGTATCCGAGGATGTTCCCGGCCATCTGGTAAAATTTGAATATATGGAGGAGGGCAATGACGGCGGATTTCACGGGGAATTGGTCGATACCCGCGATGACTATACTCCGCGTTTTGTCGAATTCTGATGGAATTGGATTGGCGAACGGTTTCGAATTGGAACCGTCGCCGGTCCCGTCCGCAATCAGAGTGCCCCTTTATTCGCATCATCTCCCGGTCCGCTGTTTGTCATAAGCAGTGCATAAGACTATATTGTATCGCATTCGGCCAGCATAATGCCCATAATGTGCTGTACGGCGATCTTACCAACGAACTATGATGCAATGAGTACCGATCATGTTAATGAACCGGAAGATGAACTGCCCGGAAAATCATCAGAACCCGATGAGCGAACACCAATGGCATCGGAGCATTGGCTGGAACTGAAACTTCCGCCTGTTGTTGTATTCGGTTTGTTTGCAGTGGTGATGTGGGCCATTTCGCAATATTTCCCTGTATTTGCAGTGGAGATTCCGTTTCAGTATTATCTGACCGCGTTTCTGATGATCATTGCGATATGGATTAGCATCTACAGTCTCTATCTGTTCTATAAGAATCGAACGACCGTCCATCCGCAAAATCCGGGCGATACAAATAAACTGGTCACTTCCGGGCCGTTCAGGCACACCCGGAACCCGATGTATCTTGCGCTTTCCCTCATACTTATCGGTTGGGCGATTTTTCTGTCTGATCTGCTTGCACTCATGCTGATGCCACTCTACTACGCCTATATGACCCGATTTCAAATCATCCCAGAAGAGCGCGAATTACAGCAGAAACTTGGCAGTGAATATGAAAAATATGCCGATCGAACCCCGCGCTGGCTGTAACATCCATCCGGTATGAAGTACCTGATTTTCGTCACTCTGCTCTGGGCTTTTTCATTCAGCCTGATCGATGAGTACCTGGCCGGACAAGTTGACAGCGATTTTGCTGTCCTCTCACGGGTTCTGTTTGCCGGGCTCATACTGCTGCCGCTGACACGCTGGTCCGGCGTTCGTTCGGAGTTGATCACCGGAATGGTGATTGTCGGCGCACTTCAGTTCGGCGTGACCTATCTCTGCCTCTATCGTTCCTTTCTGTTTCTTTCGGCTCCGGAAGTGCTGCTTTTTACGATCATGACCCCGGTTTTTGTCACCATTTTTGATGATGCCCTGAACCGCCGATTTCAACCGATTGCTCTGCTGGCCGCACTATTGGCAGTGATTGGGGCCGGGGTGATCCGATATGACGGGATTACCACCGGATATCTGACCGGTTTTTTCATGATGCAGCTTGCCAACGCTTCCTTTGCCGCCGGACAGGTCGGCTATAAATATCTCATAAAATGGTACCCGACCGGGTTGCCCCCCATCCGCTTTTTCGGCTATTTCTATGTCGGTGCGTTTCTGATAACCCTTCCGACCTGGCTCATGTTCGGTGACACCACCATGATGCCGCATTCCCCAACTCATTGGATGGTGTTAATTTGGTTAGGTGTCGGAGCCTCGGCCGCCGGATTGTTTCTCTGGAATCATGGCGGGACAAAAGTAGATGCCGGGACGCTTGCCATTATGAATAATGCGGTCATACCGGTCGGTTTGCTGGTCAATCTCGTCATCTGGAATCGTGATGCCGATTTGCTCCGGCTGGGAATCGGGGCGGCGATTATGGTTCTTGCACTCTGGATCAACCGACGGTTTCGTCCATTGTAGATTGAATTCCCCCCACACTAAAAGTCCATTTGTATCATTTTTGTTTCACAAATGTTGGCTCTATTCAGCAATTTGTTGCTTATGACTCCTCCAGGAGGAGTCACTGGCATCACTTTCGGGTATTGGGCATATTTTTGTAGTCGACATTATTGCCGTATTCATCGTTATCGGTGCCGGAACCGGATCCGGCTGCACAACTTGCATTGGGCCCGGCACAGCGCCCCATGATACAGCCTGTGTTGGTAATTGCCTGAAACAGTATGAACGCACCGAACAGCCCGGCCATAGGCGCACTATTGATGATCCATGTAATGATAAGGGCAGAACCGGTGATAAGTGCCACCCACCGCATAAGGTGCCAGTTGGTAAAAAGGAGTTCTTTCATGGTTTATGGTTCGTTGGTTATGGAAGGGTCTAATCTCTATATCTAAAAATATCAATAATTATATGTATAGGCAATTTTATTCTCTCCATTATATTATCACCCTTACAGGATTTGCAGCCAGAACCGGGCAATGTTATAATTATCCACCGGGTTCAACCCGCCAGAGGGCCCCATCAGACTTATCAGTGAGTAGGTAGAGGTTGTTGTCTGGCCCGACCCGGACATCACGTATCCGCCCGATCTCCTGAAGCAGCAGCTCTTCGTCATGGATGACTTCATGGTGACCTTGAGAATCATCAATAACCAGCCTGCGGATACGTTCGGCCCGCAATCCACCGGCCAGCAGATTATCATTCCACTGACTGGCAAAGTGATCGCCGGATATATGGGCCAGGCCGGCAGGGGCAAGTGTCGGAAGGAACTCATAAACAGGATCAACCATGCCCTCCATGGAGCGTGCTTCTGAGTGTGGAAACTCGTTTTGTGAGCGGTAGTCGAGCCCCCGTGTGACTGTTGGCCAGCCGTAATTTTCACCAGGTTCGATTCTGTTTAACTCATCTCCACCCCGGGGCCCGTGTTCTGTTACCCATATTTCGCCGGTTTCAGGGTGAACGATCAATCCCTGAATGTTGCGGTGCCCATAGGAGTAAATTTCATCGAGCGCCCTCTCATCGCCGACAAACGGGTTATCATCCGGCACACTTCCGTCATCATTAAGCCGCAACAGGGTGCCGGCATGATCGTTGCGGTCCTGCGCGCGTGGCGGATCAACACCACGGTCACCGATGCTCATCAGGATCTTTCCGTCGATGGTCCAGGCGAGTTTGGATCCGTAATGGCGGCCCGGGTCGGAATAGGTGCTCTGGATGAAAATATCCTCCAGCTCAACAAGCGATTGGCCATCAAGCTGTGCACGGGCCAGAGCCGTTGCGGTATTGCCTTCCCCATCGGGTTTGGAATAGGTCAAATAGACCCAGCCATTGGATTCAAAGTCAGGGTGGGCCGATACCTCCATCAAACCGCCCTGATTCTGTACATGCATATCAGGCAGGCCGTTGATCTCTTCAATGTGTCCGTTTTCGACGATGTTCAGCCGTCCCGGACGTTCGGTAACGAGTTTGCGGCCATCCGGCAGAAACGCAACCGACCAGGGGTGCTCAAAGGGACCGGTAATTTTTGTAACACGTAAATCACCGTATTGTGATGTTGAGAGCCAGCTATCTTCTTCGGTACCGCTTGATTCGGTTGCATCGGTTTCGACGGAGTTGCATCCGGCTGCCATGATAGCGGTAATAAGTATGGCCGTGAGTAAATTATATCGTGTGAAATGCATTACAGATTTTATTGTGTGGTTGCGGAGAAATCCGGATTGAATAGTTTGTGCATACATCTGATTGGTGCATGCCTGTAAAAATGGTTCGTAGATTCCATCCACCGGACAGGTTTCAAATTTTAGCGAACACAATCACTTAACACATTTCGAATTGATGGTGTTCCGAAAAAAAACCCGGAAGTGAGGTCACATACTATTGAAAATGCAAAAAAAGCGATAGATTCCCTGTCTGTTGACACGGTCACTAACATGGTCAGCACAAAAAATCCGTTTGCTTGCAACACAAATGGCCAAAGCAATATAGACTGCTTTATTATCAGCATGAACACCATCCAGGACAACATAACCGGGTTTCTGAATCAGAAAAATATTGCCGTTGCCGGGGTCTCTCGAAATGGGGATACCGCAGGTAATGTGATCTACAAAAAATTGCGTTCATCCGGGTACCAGGTGTATGCGATCAACC
>SLLW01000251.1 GCA_007133875.1 Balneolales bacterium
CCCGGATAGGCCGGTTCAACCGGTCAAACAGCCACTTGTCGAGTTTGGCCTTGCTATCCTCTGTTCCAAAAATTTCAGGCGGAATCTCGACAAATAATTGCTCTTGTACAAAACGTACCATTTCTTCACGAAGGGCCGGCTGTACATCGCCGCGGTCAAGCTGCTTCAGATAGAAAAAGATTTGGTCCTGGATAGCGGTAAGATATCCGCCGATCACTTTTTTGTATTGATATGTGGATTCCCGCAGGTGATCCGGTACAATGTTGTCGATATTTTTGATAAATACGATATCCCCTTTTAACTCCTCCAGGTTGGTGAGCAGGGCTCCGTGGCCGCCCGGCCGGAAAACAGCATCTCCGTTTTCATCAAAAAAAGGTTGGTTATTCGTATCGGCTGCAATCGTATCGGTTTGGGGTTTTTGAAAAGAGGTTTCCACCAGGAACGTGGTTTTTCCGGTCTCCAAGCGTGTTCTAACATTCTGAAGCCGCTTGTGAAATGCCGATTCATGTTCCCTGGATATGGTGAAATGAATGCGAATGTTCCCGTTTTCACCTTGCGTGTACTCTTTTGCCTCAACAAGGTGCTCTTCAAGCGGGGCACGCTGGTGGTCCTCATATCGGTGAAATGGAATCAATACTTTAGGAAGGGATGAATATCCAAGCCCCTTCTCTTCGAGGATATATGATAACAGGGTACGATAATCACCCTCCGCCTTGAGTTGCCCGGCATCCAGTCCCTGCTTTTTGAGAGCTTGTTGCAGATCCTCATAAAAGGGGAAAATTTCAAGATGCTCCAGAAAAGTCCGTGTGTAGGCAGCGTCAGCATCGTCAGGATTCGCCTCCAGATACTCCCTGGTCAGTTTTTCCTCAGCGTTCAACATGGATTGCAGCGTTTTAAACATACGGGTTGCTGCCCCTGATGCCGGGACGAACTTCATGGCCCGCCCCTCGTTTTGTGCCTGTTTAAATCGTTCAATCAGTGGCTGTTGCTCCGTTTCCGGAATACGCAGAATGCCGTCATCTATCGTCGCCGGCCGGACGAGTTCCATATCCGGAAAACCCTTTTGGAAACGCTCCAGCTGTCTCTCCACCTGTTCCGGAGACATTCCCCGGTCTGAAATCTGTTTTCGCAGTTTTTCTGAAAGTTCCGTTGTAATACCCATGTAGCTTTCGGTAGTGTGATAAAGGTTTGATTAAGAGGCAATTACCGGGTTCCTCGGGGAATCCGGATGGATATGATCGTTCCGTTATTCAGTTCGGAATCGATCCACATCCTGCCTTTCATATTCTGTGTTACATAATAGGCTTTGCTCAGGCCGAAGCCACCGCCCATGGTTTTTTTGTGGGAAACATTGGTAGCCCGGTATCCAAACTCCACAACCCGGTCAATCTCATCTTCCGGAATACCGAGGCCGTCATCAGCCACTTCAATATTCAGATTTTTACCGTTGTCTTCAAGTAATACCCGGATTTTTCCTCCGGGGGGAGTGTATTTTCGTGCATTGGCTGTCAAATCCTGAAGACAGTCCCAGAAAACGATAGGCATGTGGATGGTATTACCATCCACACTTCGAAAATCCAAACGGACAAGGTAATCTTTTTTGCTCTTTACAGAGGGATCATATACGATATTATAAGCGCCCTTGCTGTTTTTTATGATGGCTGACAGGAATCCTTTCATTCCGGAAAGCAGATCCGGGATATGGTGGGCGACCCAGGTACCCGCTTTGTTTGAAGGGGAGACTATTGCTCTTACACGAATATGAATTATCCGGAACAGGGAGCGAATATTATCGACGGATTTTTCGATATCCTCTTTTTTGCTTTCTGAAATTGTGATATTTGCTGTCTCCTTGGCAATTTCCTGTTCGACAAAACTGTGAAACTCTTGAATCTGGTGAGAGGTAATCATGGCCGGGCTGTCATCTCCCAATGTGCTTCGGATATTTGCAACTACCTGAAGGCACCCTTCAAAAGCCTCGTCATTATCAACGAGACTTCTTAAAATATGCAGTTCCCCTCGAAGTAAATTAATGATATTCAGAAATCCGTGCATGTTGAGCAGGATTTGCTGTCCATCCAACAATGTCAATTCACGAGTGATTTCTTTTTTCATTAGAGTAGTTGTGAAAATCAGGAAGGACTCTTGTGTCAAGCGCCAAGTGACAAAAAACGAAAGGTTAACGTGTTGCAGGAAGGGTTTTTGGGGATAACATTATCCAGGCCGGGAGTGTTTGACGGGTTATTTTCAAACCTTGCGTTATGAGAGAACAAATTTTAAAAAATCATGGCTCCGGGAATTTTTTTGAAATTGTTTTGTTTTGGAGTTGGCGCAGGTTGAGTTCGAAGGCAGCCTGCACAAGTATATCCAACCATAGACAACAACTAAAAAAAACCGAAGCCATGAAAACCTTACTTACCAGTAAAAACGGTATAGGTCTGCTGTTTGTTACTGCACTTATACCGATACTGGCAGGGAGTGCTTTTTCACAAAATAGCAATCCTGCTGTTACGATAGCAAATGCGGAAACCGCCCGCGCCCAGATCATCCACAACGCCGCCGATCCGGCTGCTGAAGTGGTCGACATCTATGTCAACGGTGACCTGTTCGTCGACAGCCTGGCTTTCCGTGCCGCCACTCCGTTTGTGGATGTACCGGC
>SLLW01000214.1 GCA_007133875.1 Balneolales bacterium
AATGGCGCCAGTACCTATTCCTTCGATATAAAGCTTGGCGATGCAGCACAGGGCTCAAGTTTTACCCAATATGCCGGATCCAACACGGCTAAAGTATTGTCTCAGGACGGACACACCGAAGGCCAGCTTCTCGATGTTGAAATTGATGGGGAAGGACGGCTTCAGGGCATCTATGACAACGGGCAAAACCAGACTTTGGCGCAATTAGCCATCGCCCAGGTCCAGAATGAGAATGGCCTTGAAATGGTTGGTGCGGGATTGTTCCGCGCGACTTCGGCTGCCGGGGAACAATTTGTGACCTCTGCCCAGGATATGGCGGAAACCAGCATTAATGCCGGTGCCCTGGAAGGTTCCAATGTGGATTTGGCCAAAGAATTCACGGAAATGATCACGTCACAAAGGGCTTACCAGTCCAGTGCCCGGGTAATTTCAACAGCGGATGAAATGTTGATGGAGGCTGTAAACCTCAAGCGTTAAATTCTTTTAGCCGTAACGGCAATGTGGCAGTGGTAACCGGGGGCGCAATGGTCTGAGAATTCTCCTTGAGTTTTTGCTGATGCAACCGATAATCCGGGTATGTTAGATCGCTCAACACTCATCGGATTTATTGGGGGCTTCAGTCTGGTCGGCATTGCCATCACCACACAGGGAAGTCTGATTGCGTTTGCAAGCCTCTCCTCACTTATGATTGTACTTGGGGGAGTGATTGCTGCGACCATGGTAAACTTCAGCTGGGAGAACATCAGTGACAGTTTCCAGACGATCGTCAGCATGATGCGGGCGAAAGCGGTGGATCTGCGTACCGATGTGGAACTGATGAACCTGTTTGCGCGGAGGGCGCGCCGGGGTGGCCTGATTCCGCTCGATAATGATGTACAATATATCGAGGACGGATTTCTGCAAAATGGTATGCAGCTGGCGATTGATGGTGTAACCAAGGACAACCTTGAGATGATTCTGGATGACCAGATCAAAAGTATCGAACGCCGGGTGGAGGTATCGATTAATGTACTTTATTCGATGGCATCGTATGCTCCCGCTTTCGGAATGATCGGTACGGTCATCGGAATGATCCTGATGCTTCAAAACATATCCGATCCCGAAACACTTGGAGCCGGGCTCTCCGTAGCACTGCTCACCACGCTGTACGGAACCATCTTTGCGAACATGGTTTTTAATCCACTCGCCGGTAAACTGGAGTATCTGAGCGAAATGGATATCAACAGGAAGCGCATGTTCCGGATTGCGATCATGTCGATAGTCGAAGGGGAGAATCCGCGGCTGATGGAAAAGAAAATGTTGAATTTCGTGGATCCAAGAAACAGGGCCGAGTATCTCCAGTTCCACGACAATATCCGCATAACCAAAGAGCGGGAAGAAAAACTCTATCAATACTGGGTTGAACAACAAAGCAGCGGATGGGAAGATCTAAGAAAAACTCTGGAAACTGGTTAATGACCTACAGCGACATGGTCACGTTGCTGCTGGTCTTTTTCGTGGTGTTATACATGCTGACACCCGGGATCGATATGGACGTTTTCAAAGAATTTCTGCAACGATTTCAGGGGGGGACCGGTGTGCTGAACCAGCAGGAAACCATCATGGAACAGACGGCTCAGGAGCGTGAAGAGGAACTCCGGCAACAACGCCTGGAGCGCTGGCAGTCGCTTATCGATTTTATTGAGGATCGTCAACTTGAAGAGTTTATGGAAATTGACTTAATCCCGGAAGGGATAAAAATCACACTAAGTGAATCGGTTACCTTTAACAGCGGCTCATCCGAACTGCTGCCACAAGCCCAAAATATATTATCAGAAATTGCCGAACTTTTTGATGATGCCATCTATGAAACCGAAGTTCAGGGCCATACCGATAATGTACCTTTAAGGGAAACCGCGTATTACCGGAGCAACTGGGATCTTGGAGCTTCACGATCCATATCGGTTGTCCGCTTCATCAAAGAGCTTAGCCAGTTACCGGCAGAGCGCTTTAAAGCAAGCAGTTACGGCGAATACAGGCCTGTCACAACCAACGATACGCCGGAAGGGCGAAGTGCCAATCGGAGGGTTGAAATATATGTTCGTTATGATGATGGATTCATTGAACTGGACGAAGAACTCCCAATTTGGCAAAGAGGGTTGAGTAACGCCGAGTAACTGCCGATAATACCCGTATGCCAGCATTTAGCGAAAATAAAAATGATGTTTCGGAAGCCGCCGTGCCTGACCGGGACGATCAAGACTCAAAATTTCTGTCCAGGGGAAAATATTTCCTGCTGGTTATATTGATTTTGGGTCAGGCTGTTGGTGCTTACGTTTTAATTGATGAGCACTATACGGATATTTATCTGCTCGTTTTCGGCGATCCTCCCGATTACTCTACCACGTATATGCTGGAGGAGATCATCACCAATCCCTCCGGTGGCAACTCCCCGCGCTTCCTGGTCGTTGAAATAGGCATTGTATTGTCCCATCATGACCATGTGGAGCTGATTGAAAGAAATATGATGGTGATCAAAGACCGGCTAAATGAAGTCATCGCATCCCGAACATCAAGAGAGTTGATGCAGTTTGAAGTCCGTGAAGAGTTGCGAAGAGAGCTGGCCCATGAAGTAAATCAGGCCATCGGTGTGCGTTCGGTACGCAATTTGTATTTC
>SLLW01000108.1 GCA_007133875.1 Balneolales bacterium
TCGCTGGTATTCAAGCAGAATGACCGGTTGGTTGCCCGGGTGTTCCTGAATTATGAAAAACTTGATGAAGAGTTTACGGAAAAGGGACTTAGTCAGTCTGAAATCAGGGATCACATCAAACAACTTTTGGTATCCCTTCGTGATGAGGCGAATGCCAATGTTGCATCATTTGCCCGGCTGGCGGAAGTTATCGAGCAGTCCGAACCGTTTGAGAAAACTCCGACACAGAAAATAAAACGTTATCTCTATGTGAGCGGCGAGTAAACAGAGCTCAGTGCTCTTCGGCAGTGATCGGACGCGGATCTTTACCGACCATATATCGCTTGATTTTTTGGGTGGTGGTTTTTGCGAACTCCTCCTCGCGTATGATGAAATCCTGGATGCGTTTGAAGGAAGCGAGTTGTTTGTTGATTTTATCGATCTCCGCCCGGATGTTTTTTCGTACCCACTCCTCGGTGATCTCGACCTTTTTTGCTTCGGCACGGGCAATCAGCGCTTCCCCGTCGACAACGATCTGAGCCACAATTTTTTCATTGTAGGCACTGTTTGCCTCGCCATAAACCATCGATTCGAGGATATATTTGCTCCGGTTGAGCAGATCTTCCAGCTCTTCCGGGTAGACATTTTTGCCGTTAGCGGCAATGATCACATTTTTCTTCCGGCCGCTGATGTGCAGAAAGCCATCCTTATCGATAAATCCCAGGTCACCGGTCTGGAACCAGCCATCATCGGAAATCGCCTCCTTTGTGGCCGATTCGTTTTTATAGTATCCGAGCATCACATTATCGCCTTTGGCCAGAATTTCCCCGACCCCGTTCTCGTCAGGCTCATGGATTTTGAGCGTGATACCCGGCAACGGAAGGCCGGCCGCTTCATCTTTGAATGCCACCAGCCTGTTGAGCGTTAAAATCGGTGCCGTTTCGGTGAGGCCGTATCCCTGAAGGAAGCCAAAACCAAGATTGCGCAGTCCGGATGCAATTTCCGGATCGGGTGCGGCTCCGCCGGCGATGAACAGCCGGATATTGCCACCAAACTTTTCATGCAGGGTTTTGAAGAGGGTTTTCGGGGCGTTACTCCAGCCCAGCCGTTTCAGTACTTTGGAGGCGCTCAGCATCGGCGGCACCAGCACTCGTGTGACCGTCTTTTCTTTCATCCCTTTCCGGATGTTTCTGTACATTTTTTCATACAGCAGCGGGACACCGAGCATGATACTGGCCTGACTCTGTTTCAGATCCTCAAGCACGGTTTTCAGCGAACGGGCAAACCAAACCGAACACCCTTTGTACAGCGGACAAAGAAAACCGCAGGTACATTCATAGGTATGGTGCATGGGGAGCACAGAAAGGAACCGATCCTCCGGATAGAGGCGGACCATGCGCACCATGCCCATCAGATCCGTTGCAATATTTTTCTGGGATAACATCACCCCTTTGGCACGGCCCAGCGATCCGGATGTATACACAATGATGCTGAGCGCATCCGGATTTACTTTCGGCATGTCGCGCAATTTGCCCGATGGAATGGCGTCCATCAACGCTTTCATCGAGTGAAAATCACCATTTGGGTCGGGCAGATCCATGTGAATGTAGTGCCGGATTTTTTTGAGTGATTGATGTGTCGTTTCGAAATGTGAGGCCGATCCGGCGGAAAAAACCACTGCCTGCGCATCCGATTCATGAATGATATTCAGTACTTCTGTTTTGCCAAGGTTTCGGTCAACCGGGACAATCACATAATTGTAACATGCGGCGGCGAGATAGGTGATGGCCCACTGCACCCGGTTTTCCCCGATCACGGCGATGTGGGCGTGCTCTTTGAGTCCGAGGTTGTGCAGGGCCGTGCCGAAGGTCCGGACATATTGCAGCAGCTGTTCGAACGTTGCTTCGGAGATCGGGGTGGGGTTAAAATCGGTTACTGCTCTTCGTTTGCCGAAATGCCGGGCCGATTGCAAGAGCATGTCCTGGACGGATGAAATCTCGGGAGTATCAAATAACGGAATCTGCGTATTCATAAATAATGGCACTTGAAGTGAGGAAATAGTAAAAAAAACGGGTATGGAGCATATCCATACCCGCAATCTATCAATTCAAACGGTCAGTTAAAAGACCGAACTATCTTCTATATCCTCAATTAATAGCGTGAAAGGCGGATGTCAGCCAAGGGGTTATATTTATTGCAACTATCTGTAAACGCTATATCGTCAGATTGATACCGAAAGTTATCATCCGGGGGACGCCAAGGCGGATCCCCTGCGGACGGCGGGAAGATATGTAGCGCTCATCGGTCAGGTTTTTCACCGTAGCCGAAAGGGAGGCATCAAATGCTACCGGCAGTTTATACCGCAACCCTGCATCCAGCACCGTGTAACTTTCGAGCATGCCATTTCGCCCGTCACCGGAGGGCTCGGTGCTGTTCAGGACATCCCCGTACTGCTCGCCGGTATAGGTTGCCTTCAGATATCCGGACAAGCCGGCCGTGTGGCTCAATGAGAGCTGGGAAAAGCCCGACCACTCCGGAGCATAGGGGAGGCCATTGCCATTTACATTGACCGTTTCGCCATCACTGCCGGACACAAACCGGTCCTCGCTGAATGCGGCATGATTCCAGGTACCACCCAACTCGAATTCGGTGGTAATCGGCAGTTCGATATTGCTAA
>SLLW01000307.1 GCA_007133875.1 Balneolales bacterium
GATCCCGCCTGATAACCCCCAGAAAAGAGCCGCCAGCACCACAAATGCTGTATTGGTATATTTACCCACCTATTGATCTCTCCATATTGTAATCCACCGATGTCATTCTATCCGTTTAGTGCAGGTGGATATCCTCGTCGTAATCGATTTCAAATGTGAGACCGTCACATACTTTATTATATTTTTCCACCAGCTCGGCCTGGTCGCGGGCACCGATGAAAATATTGGCCAGCTCGAAACTGTAACTGTCCTGGCCTTGCAGGTCGGAGGTATGCATGCCGTCTTCGACCGGAATTTTGACCTCCAGTCCGGGGATAAACTTCTTCAAAATGTTGATTTCACCTTTGGAGGGCACTTTCTTGATGCGTCCGCCTTCGAATGTACGGAGCATAAAGTGGGCAGCCTTGCTGAAATCCCCGTTATAGTAAAGTGTCGGTGGTTTCCGGCCAAGGGCCAGGTTGAGCATGATCGAGTGGTGCGACACCCCGTGCACTTTTTCGAAAATATCGGTGTGTGCCTGTGAAATGCGCGGGTTGATCTCCAGCAGATACACTTCATCAGCGGTCTGGTTGTAGAAGAACTCGACATTGAAGGCCGAATTGTCCAGGCCGATCTGCTTGATGGCCCGCCGGGTGATATCGGCCATACGGAATTGCACCTCCTGCGGCAGAACCGACGGATACTCATAGCGTGAAAACGAGGAACGGTTTTCTTCCCGCAGGGAGTCGACCACGCCGTAGGCAACCACATTGCCGTCGAAGGAATAACCCTCCAGGGTGCACTGATGTCCGGATATCATCGTCTCCGCGATACAGCTCTCTTCCATTTCAGCCACCTCTTCCGGCTGACCGAACATCTGCATCAATTTGTGGAACGGCTCCATCATGAAGTGGATGTGTTCGCGAATGGGTTTCAGGCTTTCGTAAAAATGGGCTTCGCTGCTGACACGATACGCCAGAAACGACCGGAAGGATTTGTTGGGCTTGATCCAGAACGGCGGAATCATCTCCAGTTTATCGTATACCTCATCGTCAAAGGGGTCAAATGCCCGGAACATCGGTATGTGATCGGGAATTACCTTCTGCTGCTCCATCCGGCTCCAGAATTTGTGCTCACACTTCAGCACACCGTCAAGTGTCGGACCCGGAACGCCATACTTCTCGGCGATGACCGGCACCAGTACCGTGCCCGGAAAGTCGAAATAGGAGGCGATGGCATCAATTTTCCCGTGTTTGTCAATCCGCTCAAAACAGAGATTGACCAGCTTCTCCATGTCATACTTATCGACATTCCGGATTTCGGAATAATCCAGTGCGGCATGGAACTCGCACTCTTTCGCCTCCGGGAGCGCCTTCAGCTTGGCAAGGTTGAAATCATCCAGTCCAATAATGAATACCTGTTTTTTACTCATAATACGAAACCTCTTTTAGCCCGTTAATAATTGGAATTTGAAGTATCTTTTCGTCCGTTATATAATAAATTCGTTGCATTCCGGAAAACACCCGGTACCCATAGTAAACTTGCACTGCCAAGGTGAGCGTTCCCTGAAGGACATGGCAGGCTATGGCAGGTCGTGATAGGCCATGGAAGTTCAATAATGATCATGGCAGGAAGGATCGTCCATTTATTTAATCCGTATTTCAATTATGAGAAAGGTAAAAACATCATCACTACCCCGGCCGATAAAAATTATCGAGCATGAATGGATCCCTATGCGGGACGGATGCCGGCTTTCCGCCCGGATCTGGGTGCCCGAAGATGCTGAAAAATCCCCCGTCCCGGCCATACTTGAATATATCCCGTACCGGAAACGTGACCTGAAGCGGTCCCGCGACACCCAGGTCCACTCCTATTTTGCCGCACACGGATACGCATCCATCCGGGTGGATATTCGCGGCAGCGGTGACTCCGAAGGGGTGCTCAAGGATGAGTACCTGCAAACCGAACTCGATGACGGTGTCGATATCATCAACTGGCTGGAACATCAGCCGTGGTGCAATGGCAAGGTCGGCATGATCGGTATCTCATGGGGTGGATTCAACGGACTCCAGATCGCCGCCATGCAGCCGCCGCAACTCAAGGCGGTCATCAGCCTCTGCTCCACCGACGACCGGTACGCCGATGATGTTCATTATATGGGCGGATGTCTGCTCAATGACAACCTCTCCTGGGCCTCAACCATGTTCGCATTCAATTCCCTGCCGCCCGACCCTGAAATCGTCGGGGAAAAGTGGCGGGATATGTGGATGGAGCGGCTCGAGGGCAGCGGATTGTGGGTCGATACCTGGATGCGCCACCAGCAACGTGATGATTACTGGAAGCACGGATCGGTGTGCGAGGATTACGATGCCATCAAGGCGCCGGTGATGGCCGTCAGCGGCTGGGCGGATGGCTATTCCAATGCGGTATTCCGGATGGTCGAACATCTGAAAGTAACCTGTAAAGGTTTGATAGGTCCCTGGAGTCACATCTATCCGCACGAAGCATCTCCGGGTCCGCAGATCGGATTTCTGCAGGAGTGTCTGCGGTGGTGGGACCGATGGTTAAAAGACGAAGAGACCGGCATTGAAGAAGAACCGGACTTGCGTGTATGGATGCAGGAGAGTGTAAAGCCGCGCGCTGTCTACAAACGGCGTCCCGGCTACTGGGTTGCAGA
>SLLW01000287.1 GCA_007133875.1 Balneolales bacterium
TCGCTTTCCACCTGTATATCACTGTCATGTGCCATCAGTATTCCCTTCACCACAGACAGGCCGAGGCCGGTTCCCCCTTTGTCACGCGACCGTGCTTTGTCGGTACGGTAAAACCTGTCGAAAAGCCTCTCCCAGTGCGCTTCGGGAATACCGATGCCGGTATCCTTAACGGAGACCTCCGCTTTGTCACCAACGCTGCGGTAACTCACTGTTATGGAACCTTTATTGGTAAATTTGATGGCATTCGAAACCAGATTATCAAGAACCTGCTCAATTTTCCCCGGATCGGCATACACCATGCAGGAGTGGGAATCGATTTTAAGTTCAATTCCTTTGTTCTTGGCTATATGGTGATACCACTCCGCAACATTTCCGGCTACATCTGCCATATCCACTTTCTGAATAATCACAAAATTATCATCGGAATCGAAACGCTGAAGTGTCATCAGATCCTTGAAAAGCCGGTCGATTCGCTCAGTCTGGCTCCGTAGATTATTGACATATTTCTGCCGTTTGTCCGCTTTCAGGTTCGGCAGCTCCATCATCTCAAGTGATCCCATGATGGTATGCAGCGGATTTTTAATTTCATGGGTGATGTCAGTAAAAAACTGGCGCTGCTTTTCGTTCAGCGTCTGAAGCTGGTCGTAATCTGCTTGTAATTTCTGCGCCATTTTATTTACCGATTCGGCCAGTGTCCCGATTTCATCACTCCGGTTGATACGAATCACGTGTTCGGTATCCCCTTTTGCGACCCGCTGCACATCCCGGGTCAGTTTAAGCAGCGGCCGGGCCATATAGTGGGCCAGGCCCATACTTAAAACCAGTATCACCAGAATAGACATCACCAGGCCAATGAAAATAATACTGCGAATATCGGCAATTGCCTGAAATATCTGGTTTTTAGGCTGATTGATCACAAAAAAGCGCGCATCGTTACGACTGTTTTCAATAGAAGCATAGACCCAGACATAGTCATCATCAGGCTCGTTGATAGTCCGGATCATCGGCATATGGCCCAATAATCCACGAATTTCGTCAGGACTCAGGTGAAGATGGGGAGAGCGTTGTGTCCCTTCCGGATAAGCGGCCAGCATCGTCCCGCCGGAGTCATAGAGGGCTATGTTATAATTGGTAGCACGGCCGACCCGATCCAGCTCTTCCTGCAGCCCAATCCCGTCGGGAAGAAATTTCAGTGTGTGCATCATCCAGTAGCCGTCACTCTCCATATCAGTGACTGCCTGTTCCAGCATGTACCCCCGGATATAAAACAGAGCGTAGGCGCTGCCGGTCGTCACCGTTACAATCAGTATAATGGTGAGCATCCAGGCCAGTTTGGAGCGAATATTCATCAGGAGAATGCCAGTTCTTTGTTTAACCCGTACCCCATTCCCCGATACGTCTTAATCAGCTCACCATCGTCTTCGAGTTTTAAACGCAGGTTTTTTATGTGCACATCGACCGTCCGGTCAAAGACATATTTCTCTTCATCACTGATATACTCCAGAATTTCCTGGCGGGTATACACCCTTTTGGGATTCTGAAAAAACAGCTGCAACAACTTGAACTCGGTATTGGTGAGCTCGATTTTTTCCCCTTTATGCCACGCTTCCATGTTTTCGGGAGCGATGATAACATTGCGGAAACCAACCCAACTGCCTTTCTCCCGCGGCCGGCGCCGCAACAGTGATTCTACATGTGCTTTGATAAGGTTCAGGCTCGCCGGTTTTGGAATGTAGTCATCAGCCCCGAGTGAAAGGCCTGCAATTTCATCCTTCTCCTGATCTTTGGCGGTGAGAAAGATGACCGGTACATCGCTTAAAATGGGGTGCCTGCGAAGATAATCACATATTTCGTACCCGTCCTTGTCGGGCACCATGATATCCAGGATGGCCAGGTCGATCTCCTGGGCATGCTGATCAATAATCTGTATGGCCCGGGTCCCGTTATCTGCCAGAAGTATCTGATAATCGTGCATCTCCAGATAATTGGAGAGCATTTCAGCCGGTTCGGCTTCGTCTTCAACGAGTAAAATAGTACGCTTGAAATCCAATGGTTATATTATTTCTTGTGCCGTAGGTTGCAGACAAATACCGGATTTGTCACGAAGTATCTGAAAATTCAATAATGTCAGCTTAGAATATAAGTAATTTCTGTACTACCGGCTATGGCTTTGCGAATCGGTTACCCCTTGTGATTATTCATCACCTTTGTGATTATTCATCACTTTTCGCCATCGGATTATATGGAAAAGTACAAATATCAGAAAAATGACCGAAAACAGAAAAACATAATCATAGACAACCGCCATTGGTTCTTCCCGGAAATCCGGCCAGATATCCAGTATAAAAATCTCTGTGAAGAGAATCACGGCCGGTAAAAAAAGCGCCATTTTGAGACTTTCCCAAAAGACATAATTCCATTTTTTCCGGTTCTTCTTTTCCGGGGCAGGTTCTGTTTCTCTCCATGGCTTGCTCCAATCCATTACCGGCAATCCCTCAATTGGTCTTCTGTCTTATCCCGATTAATAATCTGAATTTTTATTACTAACATCCGTTTTACACAAATGCGACACGATTCCGCTACATAAGTCTGCGTCGTTTGTTCAGAAACGCGAGCAGTGAATAATCAAA
>SLLW01000129.1 GCA_007133875.1 Balneolales bacterium
ATGGTGCCGAAGGCACTGAAATAGGGCCCAAGTTTTATGGATACCGGAATCGTAACAGACTGTTTGACTGCTTTCAGATCATCAATATACATCTGCTCGACCTGCGCGGAGGTCAACTCCGGATTGGCTGCAATGTAATAGACATTGAGCTCCAGGGCGTCGGCGCCGGCATCCTGCATTTTTTTCGCGAAATCCATCCAGCCACCTTTTGAGGCGCCGTTCAGGCTCGCTATGACCGGGATATCAACCGCCTTTTTCAGGGCGCCGATGTGTTCCAGATACTCTTCGGCCTCCAGGTTGTGATACTGATCCGGTTCCGGAAGATAGCTGAGCGCTTCGGCGTAACTATCGGACGACACATTCAGAAAATGGTCCAGCGCCCGGCTTTCTCTGGTGATCTGCTCTTCGAACAGGGAATACATGACTACCGCAGAGGCCCCGGCATCTTCCAGCCGTTTTACCGAAGCTACCTCACTGCTAAGCGGTGAAGCAGAGGGGACCAGCGGATTTTTCAGTTTTAATCCTAAATACTTTGTTTCGAGATTCATCAGTTTAATTATTTACGACTTGAAAAGTCTGTGAAGCACCCATGTTTGAATGCCTGGTCATGGGTGCCAAATGGCAGCCACAAGTATTTTATGGCTGCGTTTTGGCGTAATAGTGTTACTCATCTTTCGGCTGAGCTTCGGGCTCTTCTTTCGTTTCCGGTTCATAAAGTTTTTCCAGATGCTCGTACTGGCGCCACCGCTCATTCACGTCGGATTGTGCCTGCTTCATGAATGCCTTTGCTCTCTCCGGATGTGACTTGGAGAGCATCAGGTAGCGCATCTCATTATAAGCGTAATCTTTGAACGGGATTTTCGGAGCCTTGGAATCGAGTGAGAACGGGTTCTTACCCTCACCGACAAGAAGCGGATTGAAGCGGAACAACGGCCAGTATCCGGAATCAACGGCGTACTTCTGCTGATCCAGTCCATACTTCATGTTGTAGCCGTGCGCGATACAGTGACTATAGGCGATGATGACCGAGGGGCCCGGATAAGCTTCTGCCTCCATGATCGCACGAATCGTCTGGGTATCGTTGGCTCCCATGGCAATCCTTGCCACATACGCCCCGCCGCCGGAAACTGCCAGCAGGCCGAGATCCTTTTTGGTCGTCTCTTTTCCGGCCGATGCAAATTTCGCTACCGCACCAAGCGGAGTCGCCTTGGAGCGTTGTCCACCGGTATTGGAGTAGACCTCGGTATCAAGCACCAGGATGTTGACATCCCGTCCGGAGGCAAGTACGTGATCGACACCACCATAACCGATGTCATACGCCCATCCGTCACCACCAAATATCCAGACACTCTTTCGTACCAGATAATCTGCAAGGCTTTTGAGCTGTTTTACGGCATTGTCGTTAGATGACTGCTCCAGAATTTTCTTGAGTTCCGCAACCCGCTCACGCTGTTCAAAAATACCGGGTTCATCAGACTGGTCGGCATTCAGAATCGCATCTTTCAGCTTGTCAGGTACCGTACCGTTGACTTCTTTCAACAGCTCCTGTGCCTGCTGGATCTGCTTGTCGATTGTCAGGCGGAACCCAAGTCCGAATTCGGCATTATCCTCAAAGAGGGAATTTGACCATGCCGGACCGAGTCCGTGCTCGTTTTTCGTATATGGTGTAGTCGGCAGGTTACCACCGTAGATCGATGAACAGCCTGTGGCATTGGCAATGACCATGCGGTCACCGTAGAGCTGGGTGACCAGCTTGATGTACGGCGTCTCGCCGCATCCGGCACACGCGCCGGAGAACTCAAACAGCGGCTGCAGAAACTGCGATCCTTTCACCGTACCGGCTTTGAGCTGCGACCGGTCAAACTCCGGTATTTTCAGGAAGAAGTCCCAGTTTTCGCGTTCGTTATCGAGGTGCGGCTCGATCTTGTCCATATTGAGCGCCTTGCGTCCGACCTCTTTTTTGTTTTTGGCCGGGCAGACTTCCACACACAGTTCACAGCCGGTGCAATCTTCGGGAGAAACCTGGACACTGACCATCGTATTATCCGGCCATTCCCGACCTTTGGCTTTCATGGCCTTGAATGTTGGTGGCGCATCGGCCAGCAGCGATTCGTCAAACGCTTTAAGACGAATCACCGAGTGCGGACAGACCATCGCACATTTGCCGCACTGGATACAGACATCCGGATCCAGTACCGGTATATCAGTGGCGATATTTCGCTTTTCGAAGCAGGCGGTTCCCGTAGGGAAGGTACCATCAATCGGGAATGCACTCACCGGCAGATCATCCCCGTTTCCGGCAATGATCTCACTGATGACACTGTCCACGAACTCAGGCGGGTTCTCGCCAATAATCGGGTTAATCATTACCTTTTTCGAGGTAACTTCGGCAGGAACGTCCAGTTCAAAAAGGTGTTCCAGTGCGTTATCCACTGCCGCGTAGTTACTGTTCAGAATCGCCTCGCCCTTCTGGCCGTAGGTTTTCTTGATGGCGTCCTTAATGGTATCAATGGCCTTTTCGATGGGCAGAATTTCCGAGATGGCAAAAAAGCAGACCTGCATCACCGTATTGATCCGGTTGCCCATACCGCTATCCCGTGCTACTTTGTACCCGTCGATGGCAAACA
>SLLW01000131.1 GCA_007133875.1 Balneolales bacterium
CTTCGTCAAAGTCGGTGATCTCCTCGCTGAAGGTGATGACGATATCGAATTCCGATTGGTTGGTCGGATCATTCAATCCGGGCGCCCGATCAATAGCGGTAATTGTCGGCGGCGTGCGGTCGGAGGTGATCTCGAAGGTATCGGCGGCTTCGTTGTCGTTGCCGGCGGCATCCTGCGCGGCGCCCTGCGGGACATCGATGGTCACCAGTCCGTCACCATCCGGAGTTACCGTGACGGTGAATTCGGTGCCGCCATCAGAACCAGTGAAGCCCGAGAGCTGGGCGTTTCCGGCCACAATATCGCTATCTGTAAAACCAAACACCGGCTTGGTAAAAGTGATGGTCACGTCAAAGTTGTCCGCATTGGTCGGATCCGGCTCTGCGGAGGTTATGGAGACCAGCGGCTGGCTGGTGTCGTAGGTAATGGTGAATTCGTTGGAGGCCTCATTCTGATTGCCGGCCGCATCGTTCAGTGCATTCTCATTGAGCTGGATGCTGATGAGCCCTTCCTGCTCCGGCTCGACCGTCAGCACGAACTCCGGATTGGCGGTGTCATCGATATCGGTGATCGCAGCACCGGTAACCGAAAAATCAGCAGCATCAATACCGTTTACCGGCTCGCCGAATATCTCGGTAACACTCAGCGTCACCTCAAACTGCCCCGAACTGGTCGGATCCGGTTCGCTGCTGGAGAGCACCGCGGTGGGGCGCGTGTCGCCGAACTCGATCGAGTAGGTTTCGCTATTACCCAGGGAATTTCCAGCCAGATCCGTGAAGGCATTTTGCGGCACTTCCACACCGACGGTATGCGATGAAGTCGTGACATCATCCGCCAAAATAGTCACCACAAAAGTGATATTATCCGCAGTGCTGGAGCCGGTGGCTGTGGCATTGCTGAAATTCAGTCCGCTCAGATCAAAATCGGCGATCTCTTCAGAGAATTCGATGGTCAGATCAAACTCCTGCTGATTCGTATAATCAGCCCCGCCCAGCTCAGAGGTCACGGATACTACGGTCGGCGGCGTACGGTCGGAGGTGATCTCGAAGGTTTGTTCTACATTGCCATTACCGGCCAGATCCTGTACGGCACCATCATCCACTTCCAAAATGATCTGTCCGTCCTGTTCGGCCTCAACCCGAACCGAGTAAACTCCTCCGGATTGATCTGCTTCAAAAAAATCAGACAGATTTACATCTGCCCCATTTGTGGTGGTAATATCGCCAATCGCAAAATTCTGTACTTGTTCGCCAAAATCGATGAATAAGGTAAAAAACTGTTCACTGTGGGATCAGACAGTTCATCATCGGTTATACTGCTCCATCTTCAACGGCACGGAAAGTGATTTCAGGGCGGGTTTCGTCAAAGGTGATGCTGAACGGTGTGGCGGCTTCGTTGCCGTTGCCAGCGGCATCGGTGGTTGCATTCGCAGCGAGATCCAGGGTTACTTCACCTTCACTATCGGGAGTTACGGTCACCGTAAATTCATCATCATCGATATTGCTTGTGAAATTGCTCAATGTGGCATTGCTCACATCAATATCGTTGGCAACAAAATCTGTTGCCGGTTTATTGAAGTTTATCGTTACATCAAAAGACGACTCATTGGTGAAATTCTCTTCATCAGAACTGAATGTCACCGTGAACGGAGTGTTATCATAAGTGATGGAGGCAGTTTCGCTACCGTCAAAGGAATTCCCTGCAGGGTCATTTATGATACCGCTGTTGATGTCGATGGTATAATCGATGAGATCGTCGCGATCTTCGGGTGGCACCTCAAGTTCAAGGACCATGATATTGTCATTCAACACCCTGACAGCACTGAAGATATCAGAAGGAAAAATATTCAGACTCCCGCTGTCAAAAGATGATTCCTCGATATCTTCATCAAATTCAATATGCAGTTCAAATTCATATTGATTGGTTGCATCAGACAAGGGGGCAAGGTTGACATCCAGAAATTCTATGCCGTCAGTTACCACAGAAGGCGGCGTGCGGTCCAGTACGAATGAAAGTTCTTCGGAGTTTATGTTTTCATTCTCGTCTGCATCTTCCGCTACGTTTTCCGGAATCAAAAAATCCAGAGTTCCATCCCCGTTATGCGTAACTGTAAAAGTGTAAGAACTCTCGCCATCGATAAAATCGGTCCCGCTATAACTGACATCTGCATCTCCAGTGATGTTGATATCACTGAATTCAAAATTAAAAACCGGCCTGTTGAATGTTACCGTGACTTCAAATGATTCAGCATTGGTTAGGCCTTCGTCTACAGTGGCGGAAAATTCGGTGATTTCAAGCGGATCTTCATTCATCAATAGTTCCGACCCCGCCGCGATCGATGGAACAGCCCCCAACATCAGCATCATAACAGATGCCATCAGAAAGCGTACAGGTTTATTCCAGAGTCTAATCTCACGCTCCATCAAACAGGTATTTTTGGATTTATTAGTAATTCTATTCTCTTAAGCATATCACATTGATATGCGCAACAGTTTTAGATCACTGCGAAAATGGTATTACCACATTAGCTACGCCTCCCTCTACGGGGGCTATCGATAATGAGTACACACATATAAAGCAGATCAGTTTCATCGCATCGTCATTACTGCTGCTTTAGATTCCCATCGTAAAGCTTCTTTTACTTATAAAAGAAGAGCATCATCATTATGTTTGGATTACCCCTAATGTAGTGCCTATTGTTGATTTATGCTTATTAAGAATACTAAAGAGATGTAAAGATATTGGTGTGAAAATGGCTCTCCGGAGGTCAAGATTATTGGAATTTTCTTATAATAAACCATCCATCCCGGCATCGGGAAACTGTCTGTGACGTCTTGCTACCATTTTACTGCTTATGAGTGTAACAACGTGCCCATATGAATATTGAAGAGTTCAGATCTTTTTGCCTCTCCCTTCCCGGAACCGAGGAGAAAATGCCGTTCGGTGACAGTGCACTGGTTTTTTTTGTGATGGGAAAAATGTATGCCCTGGCCGATCTCGATGCCTTTGAAATGATCATTCTGAAATGTGATCCCGAAAAGGCCATCGAATTGCGGGAAATGTACGATTTTGTGATACCTGGTTATCATATGAACAAAAAACACTGGAACAGTGTCTTGATGGAAGGCCCGGTACCTGTCGACCTGATCCGGGAGTGGACGTTGCACTCTTATGATCTGGTTGTTGCAAAACTTCCGAAAAAGGACCGGGAAGCGCTCAGGGAGCGTTAATAATAATCAGGACCGGGCACTTCGAAATCAAAAAAGCAACGGCTTGATCCTGCAACAATACGTATGGGCCGGAATCAGGCCACCGGCACAGCGATATGATACTTGTTCCGGTATTGCATGGGTGACAGGCCGGTGATTTTCCTGAATACCGTACGAAACGACTTGATATCGCTGTAACCGGACTCGTACATGATCTCATTGATACTGCTGTTGCCGGTTTCTATACTTTTTTTGGCCGCTTCAATACGGACCCGCTGGATGTATTCCAATGGTGTGTTGTGAGTCGCTTTGGTAAAACGCCGGATAAAATTCCGCTTGCTCATGTGTGATTGCCGTGCCACTTCTTCCACCGATATCGATTCCCGGTAATTTTTTTCGATATAATGCTGAGCTCTGAGTATTTCTTCATCTCCGTGCCCTTTCTGTCCCTGAAATACAGCAAAATGTGCCTGACTGATTTTCCCGATATCGAGTGAGAAATATTTGCTGACCGGAATGGCGATATCGCGGCCGCAAAATTTTTCAATCAGGTATAAAATGACATGGATTGACGAAAAGGCCCCTCCGCTGGTGTAGACACCATCCCGATCGGTCACTATGATATCGGGCTGAACCATCAGGCCGGGATACCGTGACTTCATATCATCAATCGCCTGCCAGTGAGAGGTGCAAGGCTTTCCCTCCAGAATTCCGGCTTCCGCCAGGAAATAACTTCCACGGCACAAACTGACAACCTCTGTTCCCTGCAGATACATTTTTCTGATCCATGAAACAGCTTCAGGGTGCCGGGAACGCACAATTTCCGGTTCCCCTATAAACGATGGGATGATAATCAAATCGGTATCGGTTGCTTTATCCAGCGTCCGGTTACAGGTGAATTGCGCCGGTTGATGCAGCCGGATATCCCTGGTTTTCTCACTCACCAGCTCAATATCAAAAGCAGGAGCGCGGCCCAGTTTCTGCAAATAACGGTTCGTGTTGGTCAGCATGTCAAGTGCGGCAGAAACGGCAACCAGCACAGCATCATCAAATATAAATAGCGATACTTTTTTCATGGTAATAATCCTGTTGTTATCTCCTTAATATCAACACTTTAAACGTGGTTTACGTAAATGTACGAGGTAGAGATGACACTTATACACCCCAAGGTTGGCATTTATGCACGTTGCTTACAAACAGGGGATTAGCGACATTTTAAATAAAATTAACCATAAAAGTAAATCACAGGAGCAATTATGAAATCAATAAATCCCTATTTAATGTTCAATGGCAATGCCAAAGAAGCGTTTCAGTTTTATCAGTCCGTATTGGGTGGTGAACTCTCGCTAATACGTTACAGCGATATGCCAGATAAGGAAAACGCGAAAAAGGAGGACCTGGAAAAGGCCGCACATATCGCACTTCCCATTAACGGCAGCGATCACATACTGATGGCTTCGGACGCCCCCTCCGCAAATGAAGTGGAGCTGGACACCAACAGCAGGTATCATATTACACTCGTGCCGGAGAGTACGGAAGAGGCAGACCGGTTGTTTCGGGGGCTTTCGCAAGGCGGACAGGTAATGATGCCACTCGAAAAAACCGATTGGGCTGAAAAGTTTGCCATGTTTACAGACAAATTCGGAGTTCAGTGGATGATCAATTACGATGGGTAACCTGCCGGTACGGATGATCAACCTGAAAAGTCGTGTTATCCGAAAACTACGCAAAACTATAAAAGAACAATGTTATGACAGAATCAAAAAGGCATCTGCCAGAAGTTGTTTCCCCCAAAGAGTGGTATGAAGCCCGCTTAAAGCTGCTCGAAAAGGAAAAGGAGCTTACCCGGCAACGGGATGCATTGAACGCCGAACGCCGGCGACTGCCTATGGTTAAAATTGCCAGCGACTACATGTTCGAAGGGCCCGATGGTTTATACTCATTAATCAATTTGTTTGAAGATCGCCGTCAGCTTATTACCTACCATTTTATGTTCCATCCCGATTGGGATCAAGGGTGTCCGGCTTGTTCCTTTCTGGTAGACAATATCGGGCATTTGGCGCATCTTCATGCCCGTAATACTAACCTGGTCCTGGTTTCACGGGCACCCATTGAGAAAATCGAAAGGTACAAAGCCCGTATGGGCTGGTCGATCCCCTGGTACTCCTCTTATGGGAGTGATTTCAACTATGAATTTCATGTTACCCAGGGCGAGACTCTTGGAACCTCAGAATATAATTACCGGAATGTCGATGAGCTTATTGCAAAACTGAATGGGAAACAGGTGGAACTACCGGGAACCAGTGTTTTTCTCCGTGATGGTGAATCGGTGTATCACACCTATTCTTCCTATGCCCGCGGAGGTGATGCATTGCTGGGGACCTACCAGTACCTGGACCTCACTCCTCATGGAAGACAGGAGGAGTGGGAAGAACCAGAAGGACGAAGTGACGGACCTATGATGAGCTGGCTCCGCCGGCATGATGAATATGAAAAAAAACCTGTACAAGTTGAGTCATCCTGATACATACGCGTCTTTGCCGGCCGATGTAATGATCGATTATAAGTAAATGATATGGCAGAGGATACAGAAACCCTGATACCCGAGCTTGAAAACTACTTCAATGAGTTTGTGGTACTCAGGAATACCGTCAGGGATTTTACCGGTAAACTGGCAGAAGCACAGTTTTACTGGAAACCCGGACCGGATCAATGGTCGGTCGCTGAATGCATCAGCCATCTGAACGAGCTTGGGTACAAGCTGTTACCTAAGCTTCGGGACGCCATTGAGTCTGGACGTAAAACCGGAAAAACAGGTTCCCCCCCGTTTCGGTACGGGTTGATCAGCCGGTGGTTTATCAAAGCCAATGATGCTTCATCCAATTTCAAAATAAATACCCCTGAAATATATCGACCTGATTCGAATGAAGTATTGAAAAAATCACAGGTAGTCTCTGATTTTTTGGAACTTCAGGATGCCTTGTGTGATCTGGTGAGCCGAGCTGACGGACTGGATCTCAAACGGATCAAAATCGGATCAACTGCAAACGGGCTGATACGGTTGAGCCTCGGAGCATGGTTTGCCACGATCATGGTACACGAAAAACGACATCTTGCCCAGGCAAGACGCGTTGCCGAAACTCCCGGATTTTCGGCCGGACAGTCAGCATAACAACAAATTATTGAAACCATGTCAACGATTACCAATATAACCAGCGTAACATTTCGTCCGGCCAATCTGTCGGATATCGCCTTGCTTCAATACTGGGATCAGCAGCCCCATGTCATTGCAGCTCATCCAAACGACCAATGGAATTGGCGCGTGGAATTGAAGCAATCACCCGCCTGGCGGAAGATGCTCATTGCCGAAGATGGTGGACGCCCGATCGGTTTTGTTCAGATCATTGATCCTGCAAAGGAAGAGAGTCGGTATTGGGGCGATATTACCGGCGGATTTCGGGCACTTGATATCTGGATCGGAGAGGAATCGGATCTGGGTCAGGGTTACGGGACGGTTATGATGGAACAGATACTTGCGCTCTGTTTTGAGGATACGTCCGTCATTGGTGTGCTGGTGGATCCGCTTGCTGACAATACCCGTTCGCACCGGTTTTATGAGCGATTCGGATTTCAGTTTGCAGAACGCCGCCAATTTGGCCGGGATGATTGCTTTGTGTATCTGCTAAGCCGGGACGATTGGATGAAACGAACGGTAATTCCTGATTCAGGAAAATGAAACAATTTCTCCTATAACCGGATGAACACAAAATCGATAGCCTCACCGGATTAGAGTCTTTTCTGATAACGTTAATTGCCGATTTGCCATGGATGCCGCACAATTTGTCGACAAGCTGAAAACATATCAATCCGACAAAGAGTATGAAAAAATCCGCCGCTATTTTAAGCGGGATGATACTGAAAACCGGGTAATCGGAGTGCGTATGAAACAGGTGTTTGATCTTGCCAAAACAAACAGTGATATGTCGCTTGAGGAAATCAACAAACTGCTGGATAGCCCCTATTATGAAGCTCGAATGGGAGCATACAGTATCATGGATTTTCAGGTTCAAAAGAAAAGCACAACTGGGGAGCATCGAAAAAAGCTCTTCGAACTCTATCTAAAGCGGCATGATCGAATCAACAGTTGGGATTATGTGGACCGAAGTGCACCTCGTGTGGTAGGCAAGTATCTTTATGACTTTGAAAAGAAAAGAGACGTTTTATATCAGATGGCAAGGTCGGGCAGCATCTGGGAGCGGCGTACCGCTATCACGGCGACCGCCTGGTTTATCCGGCAGCATCAGCTTGATGATACCTTCGCCATAGCCGAAATCCTGGTGGATGACCCCGAAGAACTGATACAAAAAGCTGTCGGGACCTGGCTTCGCGAAGCCGGGAAAAAAAATCCCGAAAAACTGCAACGATTTCTGGAAAAGCACGCCGGAGTTATGCCTCGACCCATGTTGAACAATGCTATCGAAAAACTGGAGCCGGATCAGAAAGCGTATTACCGCAAACTGTAAAAAACAGGGACGATTTCAGCATGAAATAAACCAGGAACCAGCGCCCAATACCTTCATTATGGAACCTTTGCGAATTGAAGAGAACTACAGGCCATTGTTGATAGCTGGACTCAGCAGTACCTATCTGTTTGACAGTCCGATGGACATTAATTCACAGTGGCAGAAATTTAACTCCATGAAAGAATGGATCCCGGAAAAAAAGAATGATTATGCCTACGGTATATGTATCGATCTGGACCACGGGAAAGGCATCCGGTATGTGAGCGGAGTGGAAGTATCATCCATAAAAAACCTGCCCGGTACGATGTCATCCAGGGAATTATCATCTTTTACCTATGCTGTATTCGCACATAACGGACATGTTTACACCATATCGAACACTTGTGATATCATCTGGAAAGAGTGGATTCCTGAATCCGGGGTAGGCAAGCCGGAAAATGCGGATTTCTTTTTCGAACGGTACAGTGAGGAGTTTGATCCGCGCAAAGGGTTTGGTGGTATTGAAATATGGATTCCGGTTGTAAATAATTACAAGGATTCAAAAAGGATACTGGCATGAAAACAACACCTGAACATGATGAGCGAATGGCCAAAATGACGTTCGCTTCGGTTTATCCGCATTACATCACAAAAGTAGAGTGTAAAGGCAGGACAAAAGCAGAGCTCCATCACGTAATTACGTGGCTGACCGGCTTTGATGAAAAGGAATTGCAGGTGCTCATTAATGATAACGTGGATTTTGAGACCTTCTTCAAGAAAGCAAAGTTGAACCCGAATGCTCACCTCATAACAGGTGTAATTTGTGGATATCGCATTGAGGATATCGAAAACCCGGTAACAAAACGCGTCCGGTACCTGGATAAATTAGTGGACGAGCTGGCAAATGGGAAAAAGATGGAGAAAATTTTGAGAAGTGAAAAAAAATCTAAAACAACTTAAAACAATGAAAACAGAGACTCAGAAAATGCTATTGGCATTCAATGAAGCATTTGCAAAAAGTGACATCACTTTTATCGAAGGCCGGGTTACCGATGATATCCGCTGGCATATGATCGGTGACCGGATCATTGATGGGAAAGAACAATTTCTCGAGGCGTTACAAGATATGGCAATGGATGAGCCGATGAAGTTGACGGTTGATCATATTATCACACATGGCAAGTCAGCTGCGGTCAACGGAACCATGACGGTTCCCGGAAGTGGCACCGTAGTGGCCTTTTGTGATATTTATACGTTCAACGGGTTCAAAAATCCAAAAATAAAAGAGATGACATCCTATGGCATTGAGGTGAAATAAGGGTTTATTGCATTCAATCGTCCGGATTGTAAGGATGGCAGGATAACCATAAATGTTCAATAAATAGATAGTTGACATGGTGGGCAGCATCTATTATTTTACCATTAGGTTAATTAACTAAAAGGATAAATACAAAAATATCACGAATGCCATCAGACCACCTCAGCCAAACATTTTCGGCACTTGCCGATCCCACACGCCGGGCGATCCTCGCGAGTCTCACGACGGGAGAAAAAACCGTTTCCGATCTTGCGCACCCGTTCGATATGTCTATGCCGGCCATCACCAAACATTTAAAAGTTCTGGAACGGGCGAGATTGATTGAACGCGGGCGGGAGGCGCAGTATCGCCCCTGCCGGTTACATCCGGAGCCGCTCAAAGATATAGACACCTGGATCGGTCAGTACCGGAAATTCTGGGAGGCGAGTTTTGACCGGTTGGAGGATTATCTGCAGGAGCTGCAGGCCGGGAAGAAAAAAGGGGACAACCCCTGATATTCGAACGTGATATCATCCCGGAAAAGATTAGCGAAAGCACACTATGCAACCGAATTTACAAAACCATAAAAACCCAAAAACCATCAAGAAAAAAAGAACAATGAAGAAAACGAGACGATTTATACCCATTCTGTTTTCAACAATGCTCTTGTTGATGACACCTGTGTTTGCATTTGCACAAGCGAATGACGGTGACAAGGGGCTGGTACCGATAAACGGTGTTCCCTACTACTATGAAATCCACGGAAATGGTGAGCCCCTGTTACTGCTTCAAAGCGGGTTGGGGACTTTTGACATGTTCCGTCCGATCCTCCCTCTTTTCCTGGAAGGATAGACAGGTTATTGGTGTGGATCTCCACGGCCACGGGCGGACGGCATAATGAACAGGCAGCGATGAGCGGCCGAGGAGGTCTGCAGATATCTTTGTGCAGCAAAAAAAACGAAAAACAATCTTATCTCTAATCACAAAAAACTAAGGGAAGAGCTATGAGTGTACAAGTAGCATCCAAAGATCGCGAGTTAAACATAACACGAATGTTTGATGCGCCACCGGAGCTGGTTTTTGAAGTGTGGACAAGTTGCGAACATCTGAAACACTGGTGGGGACCGAAAGAATGGCCGATGGTTGAGTGCCGTCTGGATTTCCAGGAAGGCGGCGAGTGGCATTTTTGTCTTCGCGGACCTAACGATGGGGATGAGTCATGGGGAAAAGCGATCTATAAAGAGATCCGGGAACCGAAAAAAATCGTTTACGAAGACTATTTTTCGGATAAAGACGGGAAAATCAATAACCAGATGCCCGGAATGCTGATTACGGTGGCGTTCATCGCTCAGGACGGCAAGACAAAACAGATCAATACAACCCGTTTTGAAACGTCAGAAATGCGAAAGAAAATTGAAGAGATGGGAGTTGTGGAAGGTATGTCAAGC
>SLLW01000100.1 GCA_007133875.1 Balneolales bacterium
GGTGTGAAAAAGTCAAAACCATGGTTAGTTGATCAGTATCATTTTTCCCACTTCTTCTCTTTCGGAGTCTGTCAGGCGATAGATGTACAACCCTGAGGATTGTTGACTGGCATCGAAATCGACCGAGTGATCCCCTCGGGGTAAATATCTTCGGTTTTCAAGTAAAGCTACTTTTCTTCCCAGCAAGTCATAAATTTCAAGGGTCATATTCAGTCCTCTGGGCTCGTGGATAGCGAATGCGATCCGGGTTTGACCATGAAACGGATTGGGGAAGTTTCCTTTCAATTCAAACGATTCGTCGGGGGTATCGGGGTCGGGTTCCGATTCCACTTCCTCCGGTTCAAGTACAATTACTTTCTGTCCCCAACGGTCTATGTCGATACCCGAAAAAGAAACACGTCCGTTTACTGCACGATAATCACCTAAATCTGTAAATACCAGGGTTTCGGGATCAAACAGGCTCACTTCATAGTTCCGGTCTTCCCCGACCATCACCGATAGCGCGCGATTTCGTATTATCTCCTGAGAGTCGTTGAGCAGATAAACAAAAATCATCGAATCTGTTTTCACGGCATAACTCTCCTGGGCGAATGAACTTTCGACAGGCTCAAACTGACCTTCTCCGGCTTCAAGCATCATGTCCGATATCATCCGCACCGCTTCGAAATATTCCAGTAAGTCCCTTTCATCAAACCATTCCCACCACCAGCTCATGGGCAATATCGGAGTCGGGTTGAATAATCCGTACCACAGTCCCCGCTTGAAGTCGTATATTTTTTCATCTTCTATCCTGGAAAAATCAAGGTTCCAGTCCCACTCCCGGCCGAATTCACCGATGACAAAAGGCTTGCCGGTTTCATGATTGTTCAGCGCATTCGGAATATTGTGTGTTTGGCGGTAAAAGTGTTCCTGATTGATATCCAGGTTTCCGACCGAGAACAAACCGGTAATTTCATCGTGCGAAATACTGGTCGATATCAGGTGGTCGTAAGGGTCGATGCTTTTCAGGTAGGTGCTCATCTCCTGGTGCCATTGAGTTATGTGAAAGTCAGGGACTCCCTCGGCATTACGAACATTATCCACTTCGTTGAAAAACTCCCACACTCCGATTGCCGGACTGTAACCCCATCTGCCCACCAGGTAACGCAAACGGTTTTTATATTTGGCCTTGGCTTCATCGGAAGTAAAAAACTCCTCCGGGGTGTCAACCGGACCGCCATTGGCCGAATTATAACTATTTAAAGGCCATTCTCCGTCTGTAATGAACCCACCATGAGCATCCAGGGCAACCATGACATAGATCCCGTGTTGCTCGGCCAACGCAATCATCTCATCCATGCGTTGTATGCCACCGGGATGGAAATATTCATCGGTGTTGCTGTACCGGTTGGTTTGGGTTACCTGTTGCCATTCCAGCGGCAGATTCCAGGCATGCATCCAGGTACGGACAAAATTGGCACCATGTGCACTCAGTTTTTCAAAAAAATAATCGTAGTTGTGCTCGGGATCTTCCCAGGAACGTGACTCCCAGCCAATATTGATTCCGATCCCGCGAAACGGTTCTCCACTATCGTAAGGGAAATACCACTCCTCATCGGGGTCAGGGTGCTTTGTGATAAAACCGTTGTGATCTGAATCCTGCACATCGAATGTTTGCTCGTCCGTGATGTCGGTTTGTTCCCCCGCAATATGAAGCACAAATTGATATGTGTACGACCCTGCTTCCCTTGGAGCAAAATGAGCCTTCCAAACCGCAGAGGGATCCGCATGAGCATCAAAAAAGCAGGGCAGAGTCAGCGTTTCACCGCCGGGGGCAGTTAGAACAATATCCAGCCGGACCTGCTCTTGAAGGTAGGGATTGGCATAATCCGCATCCAAATCTATGGTGAATACCGCTTTTTTATATCGAAGCACTTCCGATGTTTCAAGCCGATGGTCTGTTATCTGGTTGGGGGCAGCAAACAAAGTAGAACCAGAAAATGCAATCAAGAGAAACAGTGGCGCAAGGAGAGATGATTTCATAAAACAGGATGCGATTATGTGCACGTTATACTTTATTCTGTGCGGCGTGAAATTTAAACCTACAACGATTGCCGTCATGAATACCCCTATTGCAAATCATGGATTCAGTCACTATGCGACGAAATCGCCGGCTGAGGTAACAACCCGTTATGAAAATCACATTAATTTAATTTTAATTCGTTAATTAAATCTGAATTTTAAATATTCTAAGAATGCTGTCAACAGGCAGAAGCTATTGATGATGCCCTGGCATGTGAAGATGGAGCCTGCAGAATGTTTTGCTAAAAGCATTAAGATAGTTATTGTAATTTTGTTTTGTGTTATATCAGTGATAACTATAGGTATTATACAGGGATTGGAATTACATTCAGAATCTGTAATTCTTAAGAAAAAAGTGAGCCCGCACTGTAAACTAGACCTGAATTTAACAAATCGTCATACAACGTAGTGGAGAAAAGTCCGTTCAGCATATCGGAACAAGAACTGATTCACAGAATTCAGCAGGGCGATAAAATCGCTTTTGCCGAGTTGTATCGGGTTTACTTTCCCCTTTTGTGTGAATTTGCCCATCGTTTTACCTCCAACCGGGCCATATGCGAGGAGCTGGTTCAGGATGTTTTTTTTACTATTTGGGAAAAAAAGGAACAGTGGGCTCCAACGATCCAGGCTCGTTCCTATTTATATAAAGCGGTCAAGAACAGAGCACTGGATCATTTAAAGCATCAGGATGTCGAGAGGAAGTATCTGGGAATCTACAGGGATAAACAGGATCTCTATAATCCCCCTCAACAGATGGAGGATGCCTTGTCTCAGAAAGAGGAGAATGCAGAAGCACAAAAATTGATTGCACTTGTTCACCGTACGATTCAGGAGCTGCCTGAGCGTCGCAAAACCATTTTTCTGCTGAGTCGTGAAGATGGGTTGACTTACCAGGAAATTGCCGAAGTGCTGGATATCTCTGTGAAAACCGTTGAGAACCAGATGGGGCAGGCTCTGGTTTTTTTTAAAAAACGGCTTTCGAAATATCTCAGTCTCTTACTGATCCTGGTTCCTATTATTAATTGATGGATCTACAGCTTATCACAGAAAACCGGCCGGTATTTTTTTTTTACCGGGACTGGGGGTGTTGAAATTGGCAACCGTCTTTGAAGGTGAATTGAGCATTCTTTTTAGACAAACCGCTTTTGAATGGAGAAAGATATCACTTACAAAGAAATTGCCCGTTATCTGACCGGACAGTGTTCCACCGAGGAGGAATCACGAATTTCCGAACGCATCCGGAAAGATCCCAATCAAAAAGCCTTGTTCCTGGAGATCAAAAAAAAGATGTTGACCGGTTCCACCAAACATGACCGGTGGAATACCGAGGAAAACTGGCAGGCGCTCAGCCGAAGAATCGATCAGTACGAACGCACTCGCAGCAAACCTCGATTCGCATCAAAACGCATTCACGACTTCGGACGTAAGGACAGCTTCTGGATTGCTAAAGTGGCAGCTGTTATTACCATATTTATTCTTGCCGGTGTCATTGTGCAGTATTTTTATCCGGAAGAAGAAGACGTGGCTCCCGTTGCCGTAATGGAGGAAGTTGCTACCGAAAGGGGACAAAGGGCTCGTGTTCAGCTGGAGGATGGAACCTATGTACGCCTAAATGTGGATAGTAAGCTTTCCTACCCGTCAGAATTTGACCGGGACAGCCGTTCGGTCAGTCTAACCGGTGAAGCCTATTTTGATGTCGCTCCCGGCGAAAAACCCTTTTACGTTGAGACAGGCGAAGCCGTCGTCGAAGTTTTGGGCACCCGGTTTAATGTCCGTGCCTACGATGAACTCGAGGAGCTGAATGTGGTGGTCTCAAGCGGTGAGGTAGCCGTCAGGGCAGAATCGCATACCGATGATATTTCCTACCTCAGCCAGGGGGACATGGCTCTGCTTAACAGGGTGGACGGCTTGATGACGGTCAGACAAAATGTTGACATGCATGAGCATCTGGGATGGCTGGATCAACGGTTCTCTTTTAATAACGATATACTGATCGATGTCGTCAGGAAGCTGGAACGCTGGTTCGCCGTCGATTTTACCCTGACGGATCCCGAACTGGCTGAATTACGTTTCACAGCTACTTTCGAGAATGAGTCGCTGAGTGAAGTGCTCAGGGTCATGGAGCTGGTCCTGAACATCAACTACGAGATCAATGGATCTGAAATCCGATTGACAACTGCAAAATAATCTAAGAACCAGTATAAAAACACACTGATGAGCACGAAAAGCGCTTGCATATCTCGAAATAGGGAAACTGCCCGCAACGGTCGTTTCCCGGATAAACCAACAGGGTGAATCAGGAACTCATCGATAATACCTCACCTCTCATAGAATCAACTCCAATAGATTTTCAAGGATATAAGGACAAAGCAGCTAATACCCATCTAATTCAAAGTAAAATGATGACGGACAAATTATTTAGAAGCCCCGCCAAATGGACAGCAACGGCATTATTTGCTTTCTGTCTCTTTTTTAGCGGCATAATGGCCAACGGTCAGGGTGCCAAACTGGTCTCCAAAGAGGATATGACCCCTATCTCGGCCGGTATGGATCGATTTATCCACTACGCACCAGAACAGGTGAACGAGGGCAGCCAGAGAATCCTTAACAGTATCGTTTCCCTTGACCTGATTGATGTCTCCATGGAGGAGGCACTTCTGGATATTTCCAAAGCCGCCAACCTGAGAATCTCCTACAGCAAAAGTGTCCGGGAGCAGTCATGGGATCGCCGCATCACCCTCAATGCCGAGAAGGCTACCGTCCTGGGTGCCTTGTATGCCACTCTGGAAGGTACCGGTCTTCAGGTCGTTTTGCCTACCGCCAGCCGAAACCACATGGATGATGTCGTAGTGATAAAAGAATCGGATGAGGAGGTCGCTGAAGGAAAAACCGAAGTGCACCCGGAAACGGTATCCCAGCCCGCGGATCACCAGGTTGCGGGTTCTGTGGTTGGCGAAGACGGAGAACCGCTCGTCGGTGTCAATATAGTTGTTGAAGGTGAAACCGGCTACGGTACCACGACCAATATTCAGGGCGAATACAGCCTTACTGTCCCGCACGAAGATGCAACCCTCATATTCTCTTATGTCGGCTTTCAAACCCGCACGATTCAGATTGATGGCAGAAGCCAACTGGACGTGCAACTTGTTTTCGATGCGTTAATGGGTGAAGAGCTCGTGGTTGTCGGCTACGGGCAGATGCGCCGGACCGACATGACCGGATCGGTTAGTTCGGTATCTGCCGAAGAGATCGAAAACCTGCAATCCCACTCCCTGGACCGATTGCTTCAAGGCCGCGTTCCCGGCCTGCATGTTATGGGCGCTTCCGGTGAACCGGGTGAAGGTGTGACCATGAGGATCCGCGGAGCCAGCTCACTGCACGGCTCCAACAGTCCGCTTTACGTAGTAGACGGATTTCCCATGGGGGATGCTGGTGACCTGAAACAGATCAACCCCTCGGATATCCAATCTATTGAGGTCTTGAAGGATGCCTCCGCCGCCGCTATCTACGGCTCGCGCGGTGCTAACGGCGTTATCCTTATTACTACTTACAGGGACTCCGGTGACCGTCCCGCTCAAATCAGCATTAATATCCAGAATGGCATTTCTACCCTGGCTCAGGATCTGGATATCTTCAGAGACCCTGTCCATCAGGCGATTGTTACCAACGAAGCACGCAGAAACGCCGGGCAGGATGAACTGTATATCGGTCAAAACTACCTCGGCACCTACTATCCTTCTGAGCGGGAGCTCAGGAGCGGCGAATGGCCACATCAAACCGACTGGCAGGATGAAGTTTACCGTAACGCCATGACGCGCGACTACACCATTTCGGCCGAAGGGGGATCCGAACAGACCCAGTACACTTTTTCCGGTAATTACTACTCCGAGGAAGGCCTGACCATCAACAACCGCTATGACCGCATGAGCGGCAGGGTTCATGTTGACCAGAAGGTCCGCGATGACCTGCGCCTTTCGGCCAACGTCAATCTCGCACTCACCGACCGGGAGCGTTCCAGCGCTTCTTACGGCCGATCACCGGTGTTTCCGGTTTATGATGAGGACGGGGACTATTTCCAGGTCGGACCACAGGATTTCTGGCATCCCATCGCACTTGCCAAAGAAGTTACCAATGAAGGTACTACAATTGACGTGATCGGATCCGGTAAACTCGTCTGGAATATTTCGCCCAATCTGATCTTCAACTCCCAGCTTAATTACAGTTATGGCGAATCGACCTGGGATAACTTCCAGCCCTCACAGTATACAAATACCGGAAATCTGTTCAACGGGTTCGGCGAAATCAGCAACTGGAAAAACAACTCCTGGACTACCGAAAACTACGCGACCTATCAACGCGATTTTCAGGATGTGCATAACCTTACGGTTACCTTAGGTGCTACCGCCGAAAATTCCATCACCCGAACCTCCAACCTGGAGGGACGAGGTTTCATCAACGAAACACTGGGTCATGAGGATCTCAACGCCGCCGAAGAAAATACCGTTAACAACAGCTATGTCGAAGAAAGGTTGATGTCCGGAATCAGCCGGTTCAATTATGTTTACGACGGACGCTACCTGTTTACGTTTACTTCCCGGCTCGACGGATCTTCCAAGTTCGGGGATAACAACAAGTGGGCTTTCTTCCCCTCCGGTGCGATCGGATGGAACATCCATAATGAGGATTTCATGAGCGATCAGTATACTCTGTCTGAGGCTAAAATTCGTTTTAGCTACGGGTTGACCGGTAATCAGGGTATCTCTCCCTATCAAACACTGGACCGGCTCGGGACCAATGAATATTACCTTGACGGTGCGTTTGTTACCGCATATGGACCAGGTGTGTTCCGGTGGGATGACTTTTTCAAGATATGGAGCGGTATCGCCAACCCTGATCTTAAATGGGAAACCACCGAACAATACAATGTTGGCCTGGAACTCGGTTTTCTCAACGGAAGAGTAGACCTGACTGCCGACCTTTACCACAAAAGAACACGCGACCTCCTCCGTATGCAACGACTGCCCATTTCCTCCGGGTTTGATGAAATTTGGGTCAACGACGGTACCATCGATAATCGCGGCTTTGAACTCGCCGCCAACATTCGGATGCTTAACGGCCCGTTGATTTGGAATCTGGGCACCATGTTCAGCCGAAACCAGAATGAGGTGATCGGCGTTGGTGACACCGATTTCCAATTCTGGGGTACCGAGATCGAAATGTTCCGGACTCCCGTAAACGTGCTCAAAGAAGGGGAACCCATATTCGCGTTCTATGGCTATAAAACCGACGGCATTATCCAGTCAGAGGAGGAGGGGCTTGCTGCCGGACTGACAGGCGAACGGGCACAACCCGGCGAGATAAAATACGTCGATCTTAACGGTGACGGTGTCGTCGACGCCGACGATCGCACCATCATAGGTGACCCCCATCCGGATTTTATCTTTAGTATTTCTTCAGATTTTTATTACCGGAATTTCGACTTGTCCGTCATGTTGTATGGTTCCTATGGCGGCGATGTATACAATCTCCAAAAATTCTCAACAGCAAGTGCACAACTGCAACGATGGACACCAGATAACCCAACTAATGACTACCCCAGTCTGAATAACCTCAGAGGTTACGAAGCCTCCGACTGGTGGATAGAGGACGGGTCCTTCCTTCGTATTCAAAATCTGACACTGGGATATACGCTCACCGATATCGCTGCCATGGACAGACTGAGACTGTATGTCAATGTTGACAACCTGTACACTTTCACACCTTTTGCATCCGGTTATGACCCCGAAGTGGGAGAAAACGGACTAAACTGGGGATTTTATCCGAGACCCCGGAAATGGATGTTTGGTATCAACGTGCGGATATAACCTCCTGTAAACCGATCAATAGAATTTAAAGGAATATTATGATGAAGAAATTATGGAACATATTACCAATGGTTGTGATTGTCGGCACACTGAGTGTCTCGTGCTCTCTGGAGGAAGAACCCGTTGGCTTTCTCTCAACCGAGAACTTCTATGAAAATGAGGGCGACGCCCGGTCCGCAATTGCATATGCCTACGCGGCACTCCCGGAAGTCGAGTATTACTCCAGGCATTTTTACCTCGTTACAACCGTGCCGACTGAGGAGTTTACGATCAAGTCGGATGCTGGCGCTTCACAGCATGATTTGGATCAGCTTCGCCCGTTACCGAATAACCGGGAGTTGACGGACGTCTTTCGGTATGCCTATATCGGCATCAACCGTACCAATGTTGTCATCGACGAAGTGCCCCAAATTGAAATGGATGAAGCTCTACGCAACCAGATCGTCGGCGAAGGCCACTTTCTTCGTGGACTCCACTACTTCAACCTGGTCAGATTGTTTGGTGACGTTCCTGTCCATACTTCGACGGTAAGGGATGTAGAAAGCACATCCCGGGAACTGACGTCGCAGGAGCAGGTATACGAACTTATTATCGAAGATCTTTAACAGGCCGTGGAGATGATGGACCAGCAACCCCGCTATGGGCGTGCCAATCAGGTCGCTGCCTGGAGCCTGCTCTCCAAAGTCTATCTGCATCTCGCCTCTGCCGGAGCAACCGGAGTGGATGGCTATGAGTTTGTAGCAAACCCCGACGAGTATTACGAACTGGCAGCGGACTATGCCGGTTATGTGGTCCATGAACAGAATGTGTTTCACCTGGAACAGGACCTCAGGGAGATTTACAGTGTCTATAACACCGACGGACCCGAAAGGATTTTCTACATTACGACCCACCGTACCGGTGAACTTGAAGGAAATTATAACAAATTGCCCTTGTTGCTTCATCCCTATATCGACGGGGCAGAGATCACGCTTACAGATGGGGTTTCGTTTCCCTCCGGATGGGACCATGCCCGCATTGAACTTCCTTTCTACTACTCATACGATGCCGATGACCGTCGCCGTACCGAGCTGATTGTGGATACCGTGATTGTGGATGACGAGGTGATGACATTCTCCGGCGGAGACCTGATCGCCCCGTTTACCCGCAAGTTTGTTGACCCGGAACAGCAGGGAGAACAAACCAGTACCGACATCCCTGTTCTCAGATATTCCGATATACTGCTGACATATGCTGAAGCGGTCGGTCCGACCAGTGCTGGGTATCAGGCCGTAAATGAGATCCGCGAACGCGCCGGCCTTCCTGAACTGACCCCCGGTTTGTCTGTTGACGAATTCCGGGATGCCGTCCTCCGTGAAAGAAGCTGGGAATTGGCGTTTGAGGGCCAGCGCCTGTTTGACTTGAGGAGGACCAACAAAATGGAGGAGATACTGGAGGGTGAGTACGGAAAAACCATCCATAATAACGCCTATTACTACGAGATTCCGCAGATTGAGCGGGATGTCAACGAGTTTATTAACTAACCCCTTTAATCATGGGAACAGATATGAATACCTGTTTTAAAAACAAAATCACGGTTACCGTGTTGCTGTTAGCTTTCATCGTAGCAGGATATGCCTGCTCGGACAACCCGGTGGATGATGTTACCAGCCATGAACGCGCAATTATCGATTTCAGAGTGGACAACCAGGTGGGTGTCCCTGATATAACACGCACTGTCAATGAAGCCGAGCTGACGGTCTACGTTCAGTCCGGAACCGACCTGAGCAACCTCGCCCCCGAAATCATGGTTTCCTATGGTGCCAATGTTACGCCGGAATCCGGTGAACCCGTCGACTTTGAAGCCAACGACGGTCAATATACCTATACGGTGACTTCCGAATCCGGCCGAACACGGGAGTGGCTGGTTCGGGTGGAATTCTTTGAATCCAATTTGTCAGGTACCTGGGAAGTGACCGGGGTTTATTTCAACTACCGGTTCGGAGAAGATGATGACTGGGCCTGGGGTGAAGAAGCCCGTCCCCTGGAATGGGATCTCGAGTCAGCTGAAAACGCCATAGGTAACCGTTTTCATTTTAATGTCGAGGGAACCGACGAACAAGGCCGGAATTACGGCCAGTTTATCCAGGAACCCGGTCCCGAAGGTGATGACTACATCGACTTTGGAGAATGGGCCTATAAATTTGATCTGGTTCCGCGTGGCGAAGGCACCTATCACCGCGATTTCAGTAACGACAGTATCATATTCGAGGAAGGATCCGAGGATGAGTCGCGCACTGCTACCATGGAATTTTCCGGTGACGAGCAATCGCTTAGAATCCCATTTGAAGTGGAACAGGATATCGACTGGGATGTGCTCGATAACCTCGGAGCAGCTGACCGCTTTTGGTATGAACTCGAAAAGATAGAGTGAGGTATTTATGTTTTACCGATGGATGATCATCGTACTCCTTTTTTGGGGACTCTCGGCCTGCGGCATGACCGAACAGACTGCAGAACCGGGAGATGGGGCATCTCCGGCTATCGA
>SLLW01000425.1 GCA_007133875.1 Balneolales bacterium
CGCTTCGGTACCGTAATAGATCATCGGTGCCCCGGTATAGGTAAACTGAAACAGAGCGACCAGCCGGTGAATCTGCTGTTCGGCATCATCCGGTGCCCGCACATCATAAGTATTATCAATATCACGGATTTTGCTCTGCTCCTCGTCATCCATCCCCCCTTTATAGCCGTATTCACTGTTGACGACCATGGAGGCCAGGCGTTCGGTGTCGTGACCATCCAGCAGATTTTGCATGGCCAGATTCACCCGATCCGGAAAATCACCACGCAGTTCGGCAAGCCGGTTGGCAAATTGGGTTGCCGTTGTGGATTGCCGGATGAAAAAGGCGTGTGTAGCAAATGCCCAGCGATAGTTCATCACCACCCCAAACAGGTCATCTGCAATAAAGTCACGGGCACGGTCGTCCCAGATTTCAGCAACCGTCAGGGCATCCGGATTCAGATCATAGACCAATTCGTGCCACTCGCGCCAGAACTCCATGCCAACCTCCTCAACCATATCCAGCCGCCAGCCGTCGATACCGCGACCGGTATCTCCATCCGGCGCCATCCAGCGCTCGGTAACCGCCATGAGATGATCCCGAACCTCCGGATGCAGGTTTTCGCCATCCTCGGTGAATTCGGGCAGGCCTTTGTACCCCCACCATCCCTCGTAATCAAACCCGTCCTCATACTGATCACCAAATTCCGTGATTTTAAACCAGTCGGCAAAACGTGACTCCCTGCCGTGCTCCAGCACATCACGGAATGCCCAAAAGTCACGTCCCACATGGTTCCAGACCCCGTCCAGGATGATGCGGATATCGCGTTCGCGGGCCCGGTCCAGCAGGTCAAGAAACAGTTTGTCGGCTGATGTCCACTGCCAGGTCTCGGGATCGGTCGGATCCTCCTGTTTCATGATTTCGATATCGCCTTCGGGATCAGGCCCAAAATGGCGGTCGATATGATGAAAATGGCTGGCATCGTATTTGTGCAACGAAACGGCATCAAAGACCGGATTGAAGTAGATGACATTAACCCCGAGGCTGTCCAGATAGTCAAGTTTGTCGATGACCCCCTGCAAATCTCCGCCGTAGCGCCTGGTGAAAACAAAATCGTAGAAATCGGGCCCAACCCGCTGCTCCCAGTCGGCACGCTGGTACCAGTCGCCGGTCCACGGTGAAATTTCCCACCCTTCCGGTGCCCCCAATCCCCACGAATGCGGATCCCCGACACGTTCGGGTACCGGATCATTGCCGGGGTCGCCGTTGCGGAAACGCTCGGGGAAAATTTGATACCAGACGGCTTCCATGGCCCAGTCCGGCACATTGGAACCGGTCTGGCCGGGGGGGGCCGAAGCAAAGCCGGGTGTGCTTCCGTCCAGAAGCAGCAATACGGCGGCAAAAAGCAGAAAAAGTCGGATCATAATATAACAGGGTTTAACGGGTCGGTCATTACGGTTTCAGGTGGTGTCAGGCCAATTTTAAGCTTAAAGCCGGACTGTTGCCGTAATATGCAGAAGACAGAACAATATTACACTTCCCGGCTACAGTTTTTTGTGCTTGAACCGATAAACGGAGTGTGACATGGCAATATGTATTGAAGGGACTCCAGGCATGAATACCGGCAAATTATTGCACGAAAATATGTTATGAGGAATTAGCGCACAGGGACGTAATATCAGGTATTTCTAAATAGCTGTTGGGCCGGAACTGCGATTCGTTTTCACCGGAAGTTGGATTAATGAGTAATATTGACAAAATAAAGATATTGATCGTGGGGTCGGACGAAGCGTCGACACAGCATGAAATGTCAGAATTGAAAAAAATCGGATATGCCGTCCAATCGGCGGACACCGGTGATTCGGCCTGTCACATGCTTGCGGTGGGGCTGCGTGTGGATTTGGTGCTGGTGAATACCCGGATTTCCGGTGGCAGCGACGGAACCGAAGCCGCGGTCAGCATACAAGAACGACAGAACCTTCCCATTGTATTCATTCTTACCGACAGCTCACAAGAAATGATCCGGGAAACGGAGAAAGTGGCAGCCCATGGATATGTGGATAAAAACAGCCCCATCCCGGTATGGAACGCGGTCATCAAAACGGCGCTCCGGTTCCATCAAAAAAAGTCCGGTTATGGGGATATGGAAGCCGATCAGCGGTTCCGACTGTTGCTGCAGAGTGTGCCCAACGTAGCTGTTCAGGGGTATGAAATGGACGGAACCACCGTCTACTGGAACCTCGCTTCTGAAACCCTGTATGGATATGCCACCGGAGAGGCCATCGGAAAAAACCTGGTTGAACTGATCATTCCGCCTGAAATGCGGAAATTGGTATCCGGGGAAATGCGAAATATGGCCGAAACCGGGGTGCCGATTCCGTCCGCTGAACTGAAGTTGATGCACAAGGACGGATCCCTCGTGCCGGTGTACTCCAGCCATGCCATCGTAAGAGAACCCGGGCGATCTCCCGTGTTATTCTGCATCGATATTGATATATCCGAACAGAAGCAGGCCGAAGAACGGGTGCGTCATGAAATGGAGCTGAGAAAGCTGCTGGTTCGATTATCCACCAGTTTTATCAATATTCCCATAGAAGAGATCGAGCCGGAAATAAACCGATCCCTGGCGGAACTTGGGA
>SLLW01000334.1 GCA_007133875.1 Balneolales bacterium
AAGCTGGAGGAGCTGAAACATCGGTTTCCGGGCATCGTGGCGTATGCCGGAGATGGTATCAACGACGGCCCGGTCCTGGCAATGAGCGATGTTGGTATCGCCATGGGGGCCATGGGGAGCGATATAGCGATTGAAACCGCCGATGTGGTCATCCAGACCGATCAGCCTTCAAAAATTGCCACTGCGATCGGTATCGGCAGGGCCACCCGCAATATCGTCTGGCAGAACATCGGTTTGGCCCTGGGGGTAAAAGGGATGGTACTGGCACTCGGGGCGCTCGGATGGGCCACCCTCTGGGGAGCGGTCTTTGCTGATGTCGGAGTCGCTCTGTTGGCCATCCTGAATGCGGTAAGAATACAGAAAATGGACTTCACCTGATACCGCTTTAAACGTTTCCGATTACAGACCACGTAATGAATAAAAAATCCCTAAATAGAGGATAATAACATCCAAACCCATGGCTGTACTGACCCAATCCACCATCACCTGCCCGGAATGCGGGTTTTTCCGGACGGAAACCATGCCGAAAGATGCTTGTCGATATTTCTGGCAATGCCCGTTTTGCCGGGAAACGATCCGCCCCAAAGCCGGCGATTGTTGTGTTTATTGTTCGTATGGGGATACAGCGTGTCCATCGCGTCAATAGTTGAATAATTATGGCTAACTGTATTTTAAAAAAGCAAACACCAGGAACATGAGATTATCAAATATATCACACCCTGGTCAGAAGGCTTTCTACACTGTTCTTTGCACGTGCCGCCAAATCAAGAGCTTCCGAAAACTCCTCCTTGTCCATTTCGCCACGGGCATAACTCCTTTTCAGAATTTCCATGGGAGCATCACCGATTCTCAAACATCACGGATTACTTTCCCAAGCTGGTCACGAATATGTATTGCAATCGGTTCCAGTTCGTCATTTTCAACGGCCTGCATGGAAGCCATCGGGTCGACCGCGAAAACTTCCACAACGCCATCTTCATGCTCCTCCACAATTACATTGCAGGGTAGCATGGCCCCGATTTTGTCTTCGGCCAAAAGTGCTTTATGGGCATTGGCCGGGTTGCAAGCGCCCAGAATCTTGTATTTTTTGAAATCGACATCCAGTTTTTCCTTAAACGTTTTTTTAACATCGATTTCGGTCAGAACTCCAAAACCATACTTTTTAAGTTCTTCCGTGACTTTATTCACAGCGTCGTCAAACGAGCCCATGAATGTTGTTGACATGTAATATTTCATAGTATTTCGCTCTCTTTTTTGAATCAGTTATTTATACGGCAATCAGCAAGCCATGATACGTTTCCCGCGATTGCGTTAGTAATGCCTCTCTTTTTACCTAACAAGTTATTCGAGAGAAAAAGTCTTTGATTCAAAAATTCATTCTTCCCAGCCAATTCAAATACAGAACCAGTGGTTTTACACCGTTTCATTACAAACTATTTCAACGCTAAATGACTACGGCAACCACCGGTAGAATCGCAAGGACATATAATGTTTTTTTCAACCTCTTCTTTTGGTTGATCTCATATACTAAGTAGTTTCACGATCGCTGAAAAAGTCCCGGAGAGGCATTAACATTGTTTGCAAGCAACAATGAGCGGAAATCTTCCAGTTCGAACATTTCTTCAATATGATGGACACCACTCTTCTGATTGGTGCGAAGAATCTTTCTGGCAACTTCCGCAGTGATGAGTCCGGTCATCTTCCCTTCTCCGTTGCCATACATCCATCCCCGCCATTCTTCATCAGTTTTAGAATGTGCTGACACGTTGAGCATGAACCGATCGCTGCCACCCGGTATCCAGGACGATGATCTGGATATGGCTGATAACAGAAATGATTGTGGAAACATTTTCATCAACCCGGAATTAGAAAGTATCCAAAACACTCGGGTAATCCAGCGAGAATCAAAACAAATCCAGGTGGAAGCGGACGTCACACCGAGTGTGTCTATAATAGTATGCTGATCGGAAAAATTGCGGGCTTTTTTATAACTCCGTCCTGCCGCATAAACGTTACCCGGATAATCTTCCGCAAGTGCGTTACAGATCGACCGGCCTACGTTGCCATAACCGCCGATCACCAGTATTTCACCACGTTTTGTATGCATCATAATGCCTCTTGGATATACATACAGTTTGTTCAACAGGTATCATGGATGTCAAATAAACGGAAGGGTTCGACCGGCCCCTTCCATTCACTCTGTCAATATCATAAATCATCAACTAATGTAACCACCGGGACAGCCGTGTCGGATCCGGCTGTTTGATAAAAGTTAAACCGGTCAATATCGGGCAAACACCGATTGATTTCCATTTTCATCAAACAGAATCACGTCATAGGGGTCGCTACTGTAGCTGTCCATACCGGGTGAGCCCCACGGCATACCCGGCACAGCAATACCGGCGGCATCCGGTTGCTCGGAAATCATTCGGTAAATTTCAGCAGATGGTACATGACCTTCCACGACATATCCATCAATTATTGCTGTATGACAGGAAGCCAGATCGGACGATACATGATTTTCCGATTTGATATCGAGCAGATTATCTACGGTACGATCAATAACCCGAAACCCGTTTTCTTCCAGATAATCGGCCCATTTCACACAACATTGACAATATTCGCCACGATTCATGACGATCTCGACCTTCTCTTTATCGGAAGATTGGCCCGAATTTTCGGGTGCTGATACTGAAACATCGTCACCCGAAGTTTGATACATCCAAAAAACCACACCAACCACCAGCAGTATAACCGGTACCCAAATAATTTTATTCATCGTTCTATCTTTTTAAATGTTTATCTGCAATCTATATGTAATATTTTATAGCGGTCTATGACGCAATTCGGTCAATCACTGAGCCACAGCGAGGCATGGTTTCTGGTGCATAGGGATTCGCTATTTGCTCTTCACTGCTGAGCCATGCCCCGTCTTCCATCGGGCAGTACTGGTGATATACAACTCCGTCCACCCCGAATCTGTTAACTGCATCAACCAATACTCCGGACAACTCCCGGAAACCGGCACGAATTTCGTCCAGGTCATTGGCATCACCCATGGATTCCAGATACTCCTGCAAACTGCTGTATATTTCCATCCAGGCCATATGATTCTCCCCTTCCATGCGATGCTCCCCGATAGATTCCAGCTGATCCATCGCCTCATCAGATTTCTGTACGGCTTGTGTATGATCGGATTCCACCAGGGCATCTTTCAGATCAATAACGGTTTCAACCAATCCGGTGAACGCTTCTTTAAAGTCAGCGGATACGTGATCAGCCGATTCCGCCATTTCGGAATGCGTGTGCTGCTGATGATGGGAATGATCCTGGGCGGCCGCAGGGCGGATAAACAAACCTGTCATTAGTAGTGCCAGAACAATAATATTACGTTTCTGCATGGGAATACCTCGTTTAATTTTTTCTGTTTAATGGATAATACTTTGAAGTCAAAACACTATGTTCGTTTCTTCATGTACACATTTCAATGGTGATGGTCATGGCTCCCGGTATCTGATTTCTCGCCATCACCACCTTTCATCATCGGACAATTTTGCATCATTGCCATCATGGGGCACTCTTCCATCATCTCCATCATTTCAGAGTGATCCATCTCCTTGCCTTCCATCATGGGGCAGTCCTGCATCATTTCCATCATTGTTGCGTGATCCATTCCCCCGCCCTCCATCATTCCATGATGGCCCATTTCATCCATTGAACCCATCATGTGCTTCATCATCTCCCGGCGCATTTCCGGGTGTTCCGAAATATGTTCCATCACCATGGTTCTCATATCCGGGTCGGACAACATTTCCATCATGTTTCCCTTTTCAGGGTGATGATCATCATGCTGCATGAATGCTGTGTTCGCCAGAAATCCCAGCATAATAAATACGGTTACGGTTATAATTATTTTTTTTCATTGGTTTACCTCTTTTTCATTGTTGTTTTGTAAGTGAAACTTGTTTTACTTTTTAATGTGGTACCTGTAACCATGTGAGCAGGACAACAAGCTGAGCGGTAACCCTGTCGGGAAAGCGGGGTGCCATGTCAGCTGCTATGAAGCGACCGACATGGCCGTACCCCCCGGCTATCAGCATGGTGTCACCATCTGTTATCTCTATCATTGCTTCTTACTTTTGGCATCGAATAATTATTTAGTGATGATCATCATGATCATCCGAATCTGCAGATTCCTCATCACCATTCATCATCGGGCACTCGTTCATCATCGCCATATGACCGGACTTCTTGTCCATTGTTTCCGGCATCTTGGTCATTTGTTCACCTACCTGATGATGCGTTTCTTCACCCCGGCAAAGCTGCATGCACTCTTCTGCCAATTGAAACATGGGAGAAACGTTTATCATGCTTATTGCATGTGGATGAGTAACTCCCTTTTCGAGTGGAAGATTTTGTGCCGCCCCCGGCTGAATCATCAGTGTTAATATGATTGCTGTCAGGAATGAAATCATTGAATTTTTCATAATAGTACCTCGTTTTTTTTGTTGTTGTTCAGGTAATACATCTCACTAATTTTTTTGATGTTGAACCTGTATCGTAATAACAGATTACAGGTTGCTTATCATGTACAACCTCATGTCCAAATGTTATATAATTTTGACTATCCTGACGGCCTGAGATTGTACGCCATACTTCAGCAACAATGTTTCTGTTGCTGGACCGGCGGACAACTGCAATACACACAACAATCGCCCGAATTCGGCTTTAATACTGCCTCACACTTTTCGCATTCGTGGAAATACTGACAGGCATCCATCGGCATTGTTTCCTCTTTTCCAAATCCGCATTGCGGACATGTAATCGTGGATTTTTTAATAATTTCCATGTGATAACCCTTGGATTTTCTGATTTATCATAAACAAACCGGACAAAGACGGCCATTGTTTTGATGTTATTTTGATATTTCAAGCAATTCACTCAACTGATTTAAATTCAACGAGCCTGACCCGAACCGTTCCCCCGCCCCGGATCAGGAGTCCGGTTCTTCCCGGTTCCATCTCGTCGGCGTGGGTATGGAAGATGGTCTGCCCGTTGCGGTAGCCGTAAAAGTGACGCCCGCTTGCCGTCACCCGGAGCGTAAACCAGTCTGATGTATCGATCTGACCGGAACCCAGAACATGGTCTGACCCGTTCAGAATCTGTCCCTGGCTCACCTCCGAATCCTCAAGCCTCAGGTATTGGTAATGCTCCGGATCCTGATAATGATGAATAAGTGCGAACTCTCCGCTGAACTCCTCCGTGTTCAATTCGATGCGGCCGTCAACGTTCCGGATAGCCTCACCAAATAAAAGAAAGGAAGTCTCTTCTCCGGCTTCCAGATGCAGCTGATGCCGGCCATCTGACTGAGTCAATGCGGCCCTTTCCAGCTCTGCCCCATCAATTGTGAAATATTCCTCAAGAGCTCGATCCGCCCCCGGTCCAATTCTCCAGGTCCATGACCCATTACCGTGCCGTTCCGGAGCCGCTTCTTCACGGAATTGGGCAAGGTCCTGTTGCAGCGTTTCGATTTGTTGTTCAAGCCGTTCAATTTCACCAACAGCCACGCCATGTTTATACACCAGTTTGGCCCCCTGCTCGCCCGTATACCACAACATTCCGGTACCGGCAAAAGCCAGAAGAATCAAACCGATTCGTACCGGCTGCTTTGCTTCCATGTTTTGCCACCAGGTCCAGACTCGTAAAAGAGTAAAGGCAGAAAAATATATCAAGGTGTACAAAGCCCAATCCTCATGCGCAGTAACAACCGGGACAGCGTCACCGGTAATGGATACCGTATCAACAGCATGAAGTCCGGAAAAAAATGCTGCTAACAAACCAACCGTACCGGCTGCATAGAGCGAAAGAACCGTATTGTGAAGCCAGTCATGTTCTTTCAAAAAGGCGCGGATAATATCAAAAACAACGGCCACTACGATCAAAGCGATCGGAAAGTGAACAATAAAGGGGTGTATGTTGGGTATCCAGTCAGGAGTCATGGTTTTGAAAATATGGTGTCCATTATGAAAACCGGTCAGGCTTCAAAACCTGACCGGCCAAAGCTGCACTACGATTTCAGTTTTAAAAACCTCGCATTGATCGCCACAATGACGGTACTGAGTGACATCAGCACCGCGCCCATAGCCGGACTCAGCACGACGCCCCATGCAAACAGAACACCCGCTGCCAGCGGTATGGCCACCACGTTGTAGCCGGTCGCCCAGAACAGATTCTGAACCATCTTGCCGTAGGTCGCCTTCGAGAGCTGTATCACATGAGCGACATCTTCCGGATTATTGCGCACGAGGACGATATCCCCGGTCTCCACCGCCACATCCGATCCGGCGCCAATCGCAATGCCCACATCCGCACTGGCAAGTGCCGGCGCATCATTTACACCATCACCGGTCATCGCGACAACTTTGCCCTGGCTCTGGACCTCTTTCACTTTGTCTGCTTTTTCATCCGGCAGCACTTCGGCAAATACCTGGTCAATGCCCAGCTCCTTCGCCACAAATTCAGCGGTTTGCCGGTTATCGCCGGTGAGCATCACACATTGAATGCCCATTTCGTGGAGCCGGCTGACGGCCTGCCGGGACTCGGAACGAATTTGGTCTCCCAGTGCTACCGCACCTGCCAGTTTTCCGTCGAGTACAACAAAAACCACCGTTTTGCCCTGTGATGAGATCTCTTCGACCTGCTCTTGCGGATACTCCATCTGTTCATCACGCACATAGCCAGGGCTTACGACCTTCACCGATCTCCCCTTCACCGTTCCTTCCACTCCTTTTCCGGTGATGGAATTGAAGTCTTTCACTTTCCAGGGGTCTCCCGCTTTCTGGACTATCCCCCGGGCGATCGGATGCTCCGAATTGACTTCCACCGCGGCGGCATAGTTCAGCAGCTCATCGTCGCTGACTTCTTCGTTGAAATTCAGGATATCGGTTACCGTGAATGTGCCCTCGGTCAGCGTACCGGTTTTGTCGAAGATCACCGCATCCAGATTGCGGGCCAGCTCAAAAGCAGTGCGGTTTCGTATCAGGAATCCATTGGTAGCGGCCAGCGAGGTGGACACGGAAACGACCAGCGGGATCGCCAATCCCAGCGCATGCGGACAGGCGATGACCATCACCGTAACGGTCCGGTTGATGGCAAAGTTAAGCTCCTGGCCGGTGAAGAGTGTCCACGCGAAGAATGTTATAAGTCCACCGAAAATGGCGACCAGGGTGAGCCAGAACGCCGCCCGGTTGGCCAGATCCTGTGTTTTTGACTTACTATCCTGCGCCTGCCGCACCAAGTCGATGACCTGCGATAGAAAGGATTCATCCCCGGTTTTGTGGATTTTTACGGTGATGGATCCCTCTTCATTAACTGCTCCGCCGATCACTTCGTCGTCTTTCTTTTTTTCAACGGGAAGAGATTCTCCGGTCAGCATCGCTTCGTTGACATTGGTGCTTCCTTCGATCACAATGCCGTCGGCCGGAATTTTTTCACCGGGTTTGATGAGGATATGATCCCCTATTTGCAGTTCCTCCACCGGTACTTCTTCCGTTGAACCATCCTTATTGACCCGATGCGCTTTGCCGGGCAGAAGTTCAGCCAGTTTTTCAAGAGCGGCCGAAGCGCTCATCACCGAACGCATCTCAATCCAGTGGCCCAGCAGCATGATTCCCACCAGTGTCGACAACTCCCAGAAGAGCAGATGTCCCTCCAGGCCGAACACCACAAATATGCTGTAGAAAAAAGCAACGGAAATGGCAAGTCCGATCAGGGTCATCATACCCGGCAGTTTTTGGCGCAATTCACTCACCAGTCCGGAGAGAAACGGCCAGCCGCCGAAGAAGTAGACGACCGTCGACATTGCCGCCAGCAGCCAGGTATCCCCGGGAAAGCGCCAGTCGACCCCGAGAAATTCCTGAATCATGGGTGACAGAGCAAGAATCGGGATCGTCAATCCCAGCACCCACCAGAAACGAAATTTGAAATCCTCTACCATGGCGGCATGATGGTCATGGCCGTCATGGCCGCTATGATCACCATGATCATGATCTTGACCGCTGTGATCGTGGTGGTCGTGATCATGGTCGTGATCGTGGCTGCCATCCTCATGGCCACTGTGATCATGATGGTCGTGATCGTGGCCTTTATGCTCATGCTTTTTTTTGTGAGAACCGTGGTCATGATCGTGGTGTTTGTGGTCTCCATGATCATGGTTATGCCCTTCGTGGTTTTGTTTTTTTGTATTCATAGATTTCTTCGTTTGGTATTTTTTGCATCAAGCTGGCGTCATGTTGAGCCCGACACTTGCATCATTGGAATTCTAATTATACATTACTTATATACATCACTTAAAGGATTTACATGAAATTGATGAAACGAACCCAGATTTATATACCCGAACATCTGCAAAAAAAGCTGGACACACTCTCCAAAAGCAGAGGCAGCAGTAAGAGTGAAATCATACGGGATGCTGTGGTTCAGTATCTTGACCGGCAATCGGAAGCGGAACGGGTGAAAAAATTGCGCAAAGGTGCCGGCCTCTGGAAAAACAAAAGAGATATTCCCGACGTGGCCAAACTCCGGAAAGAGTTGGACCGCACACCTTAAGGGAGAATCCATGCCACAATATCTATTTGATACCGATGTCATCATTGATTATCTGAGAGGAGTTGATCAGGCTGTGAAATTATTTGAAACATTTGACTCCGGGTTTACAACTTCAGCTGTTACTGTTGCTGAATTATATACCGGGGTTAAAGGTGATGCAGAACAACAAGATCTTGCTTTTTTCCTGTCACTTTTCACGATCCTTCCACTGACAGAAGAAATTGCAATAGAGTCGGGTTCCATGAGAAGAACATATTTCAAGAGCCATGGAATGGGGCTTGCAGATGCCATGATTGCCGCTACAGCAAAAGCCCATGAATTAACTCTTATCAGTTTAAATTCCCGCCATTTTTCCATGCTGGATAACCTGTCGGTTCCTTATAAAAAGTGAAGGGACTTCCCCTCACCACTACAATACTGCTGCACCTTCTTCACCGGTTCGGATGCTAACGGCCCTATCTATTGATGTACTGTAAATAATCCCGTCTCCGGTATTATTGGTACAGGCAGCCTGCTGGATGATTTGCATCACCTCCGTTTCCTGGGTGTCATCCACAACAATCTCCAGCTTGGTCACCTCCGAATGGAGAAAAGGAAATGCAAGTGTTGCATTTAGTTTATCCGGATCTCCCTGTCTTCCGATTCCTTCGCCCGAATAGACGGTTAAACAGCAGTATCCGGCTGATCGCAGCTTTCGGTATACCGTTTCAAACATTTCGGGGCGGATCATTGCCTTTATCTCTTTCATGGTTGTCACCTTATTTTGAATACCTGTTTTGAGGATACCCGGCAGAGGTACCTGCTTCAGAGTATGAAGAGGACTTCTGCCGCAATATCTGTTTATCAATGTTCGATCCGTTCAATCACCTCGCCGCAACGCAGCATGTTCGGGTCATAGGGATTCGCGATCTCCTCTTCACTGCTGAGCCAGACTTCATCCACCATCGGGCAGTACTGGTGATAGATCACACCGGGGATCTCGTAATTGTGGACAACCTCGATCAGGATATGTGAGAGCATGGCAAACCCTTCCCGCTGCCCTTCGATGTCACCGGCCTCAAGAATGTGCTGCAAGTGTCCGTCAATCGCTTCGTACTGATCCATCCACCGCATGTGTGCATCCCCTTGCATCCGGTGCAGGCCAATGGATTCCAACTCATCGGCCGTGCGCTGAAAGGCCTCACGGGCACCTTCGAAATCGGATCCGACAAACGCTTCCTTTCCTTCCAGGTAATGATCCAGCAGCGTCAGGAAATCATCCCGGAAATCATCGGTGGCTCCATCAACCGCACCTCCGTGCTCATGCAGGTCGTGGTCGTCATGGTCTGAATCGGCCGGAGCGGCGTGGTCATCATGGTCCGTCGCCGGATCGTCGGGATCGTCCATTGTTCCGTGATCATGCACCGGTACGGCACCGGTTCCCGGCTCACGGTTCATCATACTGAACCGGTCGGCCAGCTGGAATTCGCTGTCAATACGAAACGCACCGTGAAAGACTACATCTTCTCCTTCACTGACCCCATCCTCAATCACATAATGGTCACCCACGCGCGGGCCAAGATCCACTTCACGGACCTCAAACCGGGGCACATCGGCGTCGCGATCCCGGATATAGACCAGGGACCGCGGGCCGGTCCACAGTACCGACGAAACCGGCACCATCACCTTCTGTTCTGCCATCTCTGCCCGGATCTTTCCGGTTACCAGCATATCCGGCTTGAGGCGGTTGCCGGTGTTCTCCACATCCGCACGAATACCGACGGTCCGGCTGGCAGGATTTACTACCGGATCGATATAGCTGACCGTTGCCGTGTTTGT
>SLLW01000242.1 GCA_007133875.1 Balneolales bacterium
TGATGTCAGATAAGATTATCAAACTCAATCTCGAAGACGAGATGAAGTCTTCGTATATCGACTATTCCATGTCGGTAATTGTATCCCGTGCTTTGCCTGATGTACGTGATGGACTCAAACCTGTTCATCGTCGTGCCCTTTATGGAATGAGCGAATTAGGGATGCTCCATAACAGAGCATATAAAAAGAGTGCCCGTATTGTCGGGGAAGTGCTTGGTAAGTATCACCCTCATGGTGACTCAGCAGTATACGATACAATCGTGAGGATGGTTCAGGATTTCTCTATGAGATATCCGCTTGTTGACGGCCAGGGTAACTTTGGCTCGGTTGACGGGGACTCCGCTGCAGCTATGCGTTATACAGAAGTACGGATGGAACGCATTGCAGAAGAAATTCTGTCAGACATCAATAAAAATACGGTTGACTACCAACCGAACTTTGATGACACGCTTACCGAACCGACGGTTATGCCATCGATGGTACCGAACCTGCTCATTAACGGAGCATCCGGTATTGCCGTAGGGATGGCCACCAACATGGCACCTCACAACCTGACAGAGGTGGTTAACGGTATTAAAGCGTACATCAAAGATCCGGAACTGGAGATTCAGGAATTGATGAAACACATTTCCGCCCCTGACTTTCCGACGGGTGGAATAATCTATGGATATGACGGCGTTAAACAGGCCTATGAAACTGGCCGGGGGCGTGTGGTTCTTCGCGCTCTTGCTTCTGTCGAGGAACTCAGGGGTAACAGAGAACAGATCATTGTTACTGAAATTCCCTATCAGGTAAACAAAGCGACACTTATTGAGAAGATTGCATTCCTGGTTCAGACAGAAAAAATTACGGAAATATCCGATGTCCGGGATGAGTCGGACCGTGAAGGCATGCGTATTGTAATTATGCTCAAGCGGGGAGCTGTACCGAGTGTCGTACTCAATCAGTTATACAAGTACACGCAGATGCAGCACACTTTTGGAGTCAACAGCCTGGCTTTGGTAAAGGGACGACCGAAAGTGATGAATCTCAGAGAGATTATTGGACATTTTGTGGAACATCGGATTGAAGTTATTATCCGGCGTACCCTTTATGACCTGGATCAGGCAGAAGCCAGGGCGCACATTCTTGAGGGACTCAAAATTGGGGTCGATAATCTTGATGAAGTTATAAAAACCATTCGATCATCCAAGAATGTTCCTGAAGCAAATACAAGACTTAGAAGAGGATTTGGGTTAACTGATCTGCAGGCCAAGGCAATTCTTGATATGCGCCTTCAGAAATTAACGGCGCTAGAGCGTGATAAAATTGAGCTCGAATACAAAGATATTCTTGATCAGATTCGTGAGTACCGAAGAATTCTCACCAGCCGTGACGCACAGAATGAAATCATCGAAACGGAACTGGATGCTCTTAAGGAGCGATACGGTGATGAACGTCGCACCCAGATTATCCACTCGGCTGAAGACTTCAACATTGAGGATATGATTGCCGATGAAGATGTGGTGGTAACCATTTCTAATACCGGTTATATCAAAAGGACCCCTGTCAGCGGTTATCGCCGGCAAAAGCGTGGTGGTTCCGGTATGAAAGGAGCAACAACAAAAGAAGACGAGTATGTAGAGCATCTGTTTGTTGCTACCAATCACAATTACATTCTGTTCTTTACGAAAAATGGCAGATGCTACTGGTTAAAGGTATATGAAATTCCCGAGGGAACCAGACTGAGTCGTGGAAGGGCTATCGTCAACCTTATCGAAATAGAGAAAAATGACAGTGTACAAGCGTTTGTTCCTGTAAAAACTCTTGAGGATGAGGAGTATACCAAAAATCACAATATCATCATGGCCACTGAAAAAGGTGTTGTGAAAAAGACCAGCCTCGAAGCATATAGTCGGCCAAGGCGAAATGGCATCATGGCCATCAATGTAGATGATGATGACCGGTTGCTCAGTGCCAGCCTTACAAATGGGCATAGTACAATATTGCTTGGTGCCAGGAACGGAAGGGCGATTCGCTTTAAAGAGACCGATGTTCGCTTAATGGGACGCAACACCCGGGGTGTCAGAGGCATAAACATGTCTGGAAAAGATGACAAGGTTGTTGACATGGTTGTAATTAAGAACACCCGTGATGCGACCGTACTGGCTTTATCAGAGCATGGATACGGTAAAAGAAGCCTGGTTGATGATTATCGGGAACAAACCAGAGGCGGGAAGGGTGTAATTACTTTGAAAATTACGCCAAAAACCGGCAAACTAATTGCGCTAAAAGAAGTTAGCGATAATGATGATCTTATGATTATCACTGAGAAAGGCAAAATTATCAGGATGCACAGCAAGGATATCAGATCCATGGGACGAAATACCCAGGGTGTACGAATGATGCGACTCGGCGGTACTGACAAAATCTCAGGGATTACAAGAGTTGTCAGCGAAGATGATGCTGATACCGTTAAGAAGGTTGGAGAAAACGGGGAAGAGGTTGATTTGACTGTTGATCAAAATGGAAATCAGGCTGGCAATGATATTGACAACACATCTCAGGATAGTGACAATCCTGCCGATGATGGCAACAATCAGCTGGGTTTTGATGACGAAGATCCTGCCA
>SLLW01000034.1 GCA_007133875.1 Balneolales bacterium
CATTTTCGACTGAGGCCTACAATCACACAGCTTTCGGCGGTTTCGTCTCACTGAGAACCGGGATTGTTTCGGTGGCTGACGGTTCGGTGATCTTTCGGGATTTTACCTATTCGGCGTTAGACTGACTCAGGCTGTTGCACTGTCGTCTCTTCCGGATTGCGTCCAAACCGCTGTGAGGACAAATGGCCGTCTTGCACCTGATTAACGATTTGCCATCATGGCTATTTTTATATGACTTACTTTTTGTTTCAAGAGGTCACATGGTTTTACCATGACGATGATTATTTTGCTCCAGAATAACATATTGCCGTCATGGCATTTCATCTGACCGATAAAAATTATATTGTACACAGATGAAAACGATCAAAGAAAAAGGGGCGACGTTGCATAAGAAGGGATGTCACTTCCGTCTCTGGGCACCGAATGCCGACAACGTGTTTGTGGTCGGGACCTTCAACGACTGGAATAAAACCTCCCATCCCATGGCCGCCAAAAAGGAGGGTATCTGGACTGCCGACATACCGGACGTGAAAGCCGGTGACGAATATCGCTATCGCATTGTCAACGGCGACAATGAGTATCTTCGGATTGATCCCTATGCCCGCAGGGTGACCAACTCTGTGGGAAACGCCATCATCAGGGATCTCCGGGGTATATCGAAAATGAAGCCTTTTACCCCACCGCCGCTGAACGAGATGATCATCTATGAATTGCATATCGGAACCTTCGGCAAGGAGGAGGGCGCGGACGGCCCGGGCACCCTTGAAGGCGCCATCCGGCGTCTTCCCTACCTCCGTGATCTCGGGATCAACGCGGTGGAAATCATGCCGCTGGCGGAATTTGCGGGCGGGTATTCCTGGGGCTACAACCCCGCTCATATTTTTGCGGTGGAAAGTGACTACGGGCGACCGCGGGAGTTCAGGAAGTTTGTGGAGGAGGCTCACAAGCTCGGGATTGCCGTCATCCTGGATGTGGTTTACAATCATTTCGGTCCCGGCGATCTCGATCTGTGGCAATTTGATGGCTGGAGCGAAAACGATATGGGTGGCATCTACTTCTACAACGATTGGCGCGCGAAGACCCCCTGGGGCGATACCCGGCCCGATTACGGCCGCCAGGAGGTCCGGGAATATATCCGCGACAACGCCCTGATGTGGTTGTGCGAATACAATGTTGACGGACTTCGCTGGGATATGACCGCCTTTATCCGGAATGTACAGGGACACGATGATGATCCCGGAAGTGATCTCCCGGAAGGATGGAGCCTGATGCAGTGGATTACCCAGGAGATCAAAGAAACACGTCCGGATGCACTCAATATCGCCGAAGATCTGCAGAACAATCCGTCATTGACCAAATACACCGATGACGGCGGCGCCGGATTCGATACCCAGTGGAACGCCCGGTTTGTGCATAATGTGCGAAAAAACCTCCTGGCGGCCGATGATGCTCATTGTGATATGGAGGAACTGCGGGAAGCCGTTCTGCACCGCTATTACCTAAATGCCTTTGAACGGGTCATCTACACCGAATCACACGATGAGGTGGCCAACGGCAAAGCCCGCATACCCGAGGAGGTGGATCCCGGTGGCGCCTCCTCCTGGGTGGCCAGGAAAAAATCCACCCTTGGTGCCGCCCTTGTATTCACAACACCCGGCATTCCAATGATCTTTCAGGGTCAGGAGTTTCTTGAAGATGAATGGTTTCACGATCAGGATCCGCTTGACTGGTCCCGGACGGAACGCTATGCAGGAATTCTGCAGCTATACAAGGATCTGATAGCCTTGCGAAGGAATACAGGGGGACAGACCGGCGGACTCACCGGACAGGAGGTGGATGTCTATCACGTGAATCAGGAGGAAAACATCATCGCTTTTCATCGATGGGGCGGGGGCGGTCCGGGTGACAGTGTGGTGGTCGTCGCCAACTTTTCATCACAACCGAAGGAAAATTATCCGGTAAGATTCCCGGCTTCCGGAGAGTGGATGGTCAGGTTCAACAGCGACAGCACGTCATATGATACGGATTTCGGCAACATCGGAAATTCAGAAATTATTGCAGAAACCGGCGAAAAAGACGAACATCCGCAGGGATGGATCCGCATTGCCCCTTACAGTGTATTAATTATTTCGCAGAACAAATCCTGAGTACAAACGCATGTCACAAAATAACAAACTGGTAGTCATCGGGGGTGATGCCGCAGGCATGAGTGCGGCCTCCAAGGTCAGGCGAATTCAAAAAGAGCGTGAAATCATCGTATTTGAAAGGGGGCGGCACACCTCGTTCGCCGCTTGCGGTATGCCATATTACATAGCCGGGCAGATCGACCACCCCGACCGGCTGATTGCACGAAAACCCGAGGTGTTCCGAAATAAGCAGAATATTGATGTCAGGACCCGGCATGAGGTCACCCGAATAGATACCGGTGGCAAGCAGATCCGGGTCAACAACCTCGAAACCGGAGAGGAGTTTTGGGAAACCTATGGGGAGTTGCTGATCGCCACCGGCGCCTCGCCGATGAAACCGGATTTGCCCGGAATGGATGCTGACGGGGTGTTCGGATTGTCGATCCTGCAGACCGGCATTGATGTTTACAATGATA
>SLLW01000045.1 GCA_007133875.1 Balneolales bacterium
ATAACCTCAACAGTTTTATGCGTTGATTTTCAATTGGGTTCATTATTGAATTGTTTGGGGTGCTTGTAAATTATCGCAGGGTTTAGTAAGCTTTAATATACTGCATATTGCGATTATCGGCTGGGTTTATTGATTTAGTAGTTCTTCATCCAATTGCTCAATTATTTCTCTGCTCAGAAAAACATTTCCAAAGCTTGCCCTGCCAGGAGCCAATCATCATCAGGCACTGAAGATCCTTCAGAAATGTTGTGCTGAATATATGAATTAAACTTTGCCTTTAAAACTTCCTTATGACGGTCTTGATCGGGATTGTTTAAAACAGCTGTTAGCAGGATCAGTCCTAACGGTTATGGACATGGCCGGTGGTTGCCCACAGTTTCTGTTATCTACTGTCTAAATACGCTTTTACTTTTGCAGTTAATTTAAAGTTCTCTGAAACAAGAACCTCAGAGAATTCCTTAAACTGTTTGGCGGCAATTGAGTTTGGATATTTGCCAATTATTTCATTCATCGACTCAAAAATACCTCTGTTAAAATATCCTGTCTGCCAGTCAAAAGAAGGCGTGTTGTCTATTCCGATGAATACCAGGTCAATATAGTAATTAAACCTGGATTCTGCCAATCGTCTATATTCCAGGTCATATGATTTCTCCAGTAAATTGCCCCAATTTAACGCTCTTTCCACCAATTCCCTGTCAGAAATGATGATTGCTGCGTCCTTGCAACAAACGTGATCAATTTCTTCAATATAGAGGCTCAAAAACTCCCTGGATACCAGGTCAAGCTGGTTGTACACATTGGAATTCAAGTATCCAGTGTGTATTGTAAAATATATCATGCCTTCAGACGAGGCTATACGCAAACCATTCTTTTCAGCCTGCTTTTTGAATTCCCGGGCACTTTCATGAATATTGCCATCCTGGGCATGGGCTAAAGTGTTTAAGGAGTCATAATTGTCAAGGTCAAACAAAATGTTATTGAATTCGCGCACCAGTGCCTCATAGTCATCTAAAAACCGGATTAACGTTTGGTCGGTTTCATTTGGGTCACTCTCCAAATCCAAAATCAATTGTTCTCTGAGCATAGGGATGCGTGACCAGTTAAATGTCTTGTCCCAGTTTTGAGATTGAGATATGGTTTCGTTAAGTTTTTCGTTTCCGGATTCAATTTCGATGTGAGCTGAATTGGGTACGGATGGTGATTCTTGAGTCCTGTTCTGACAAGCGAAGAAAATCAGGGAAAGAACTGGGATTAGTATTGAATTGTAGTTCATGGGGTGGTTGTTAAGATTGTGTGGGTGGACGTTTCGCGGCTATGAGAAGCACCTGTGTTGCACCTGCGGCAGGCATTTTGTAAAGCCGCTGTGGTGCGGGTGTAGTTAGGAGGTACATATTTAGTTCTTTCATACGATATTATCAGGATATAAATCCCAATGCAACCATAATTTGCATTGGGGCTCCAATCATTGCATGAATGATAATGGCTGTTGTAGTGTTCTTTGTTTTGTAAGCTACAAATGGGATCATTAAAAAAATAGGGATTGATACTATCATCGCAGTAAGTCCAAAGCCCAGATGAAAAACTATGTGAAAAAGTCCGTTAATAAGCCATGCGTATCTGCCAAAACTTACTTCTTGTCTTGGAAGTATATATCCTCTCCAAAGAACCTCTTCCCCAACATAATTAAAGAAAAAAAACACTGGCAACAATAATAGAAACAAACGTTCTACGCCAATTAAACTACTTGTTTCTATCGGTGAAATATCTTTTAAATCAGAAAAATCAATGCCCAATGGCAGTATTGTTAGAAAATAAGCCATTCCTCCAGCTAATAAGGCAGCAATCAGTATTCCTCCAAAAATCCATGCCCAGTCTTTACGCTTAATTTTTTTGATAAATAGACGATTCAAAATAATTTTCTTATCAAGAATAAAGCCGTCTATTTTCATCAACACCAATGTGAGAAGAAATAATGGTAAAAAAAGTAAAAAAGTACCTACGATTAGCCAGGTGGCATATGAACTTATTGGCCAAATAGTTGCCAAAAAAGGTACTGTCCATTTCATGTGAAGCCAAAACAAAAGTCCTGGTATTAAAAACAGAAGCAATGAATTAATAAGCCCTATAGGCTTGATTGAGTTATCCATTTTTCAAATCCCACTTGGTTTTCATTCAATTACACGCAACGTTTTGCTTATATGATCAGGGTCGGGGTGCGTGTTGCTTCCCTTTCGAAAAGCACCCAAGCTGAAGCGGGCGAAAATGCTGATTATCCGCACCTGAACCGCACTTAATAATATACGCTGTTACCAATTGGCCATTATTTCAGTTTTCAAAAATCCATTCAATTTTTGCAATGTACTCATCAGTCTTGCTGAAAATTGTTTGGCAATGGGCACCATCAACATTCCAAAATCTTTTCTCACTGTTTGAGTTATTGTATAGTAACTCACCCATTTCAATGGGCATAACTGAATCATCTGCACTATGGATTATAAGTAATTTACTATCAGATAATTGTTCAACATTCTGTTTTGCAGGATAGGGTGAAGAAACAAAAAGCCGAACCCAAAAACTCCCTCCTTCTGTTGTTCCAAC